>JAGQVR010000139.1 GCA_020437875.1 Flavobacteriales bacterium | reverse complement strand
TAACTTCCGCTCACCTCCGTCCAGTTCAGCGTATCGTTGATCAATACACCCATCGGATGGTCGATGTGCGGCTCCATGGGTAGAACGGTACCGGAAGTGGCACTGATCGGTCCCACCGTGAACCGCGCACCGACGCCATCGCAGACCAGTTCGTGATCGTTCGCGGCGTTCACGAACATGCGGAAGGTGTAGCAGACGCCTGCCTCCAGTGGTTCGAGCAGGGGCGCCATGATGTATTCCCTCATCTCAGGGATCGCAGTGCGGTACACGAAGATGCCGGCGAAGCCATCACCTGTGCGTGGCCACTGGTAGCCACCGCTGGAGTTGGCCGGAACACCAGCATAATCGCCGCTTGGGGCGCATGCATGGAACAGCTCTGGTGTGCCCAGCGTGGGATTGGTCCACGGTGCGGCATGGTCGAGCATGCTCGCGAACGTGGGGCAGGAGGTTATGGACTCGAAGCTCGGATTCGGTACCAGGTTCTGTGCGCTCGCGACCGTCGAGAGCGTGATCAGCAGTTGAACAGGGATGATCCGTGCCGAATGGTGCATCGGTCGAAAGACGCTGTGAAGGACGCGATCCGTTGCTTCGAACCTTCACATGGTGAACGGTCCAGCCCATGGGTCCTTCGTTCTTGGATCTCCGCCAAGTTCCATCTTTGTGCATGCCTCACGATCCCCTCCTTGAACAACGCCTTTCCGATGTTCTGCTCTCCGAAGGCGCCATCGCAGCTCCGAAGAAGATGTTCGGCGGTGTCGCTTTCATGGTGAAGGGACACATGAGCGTCGGGATAACGAACAAAGGCGCGTTGATGGTCCGCTTTGATCCGTCGCGGCAGGACGAACTCAGCGCATGGCCCGGCGCGCGGCCGATGGACTTCACCGGTAAACCCATGAAGGGCTTCCTGTTCGTGGATGTGGAGGCCGTGAGCACAAAGGCATCACTAGCCAAGTGGGTGCGGGTCTCGCTCGACTTCGTCACCAACTTGCCTCCCAAAGTGAAGGCAGCTCCTTCCAAGAACGCAGTGAAGAAGAACGTGACGGTGAAGAAGTCCGGGGCGAAGAAGGCGGTTGTGAGGAGCAAGGCAGGTACTCGAAAGCGCTGATGGGGTCGGCGGAACCTCCTTCGCGGCTGGTCCATCTCAACAGTACGTTGCAGACGCTCCGCTCCAGTTGCCCGGCATGCATGGCGGACCGGTGCCGAACTGTCCCGACATTCGTGGTATGCGCGCCCTCCGCATCGCTGTTCCAATGGTACTCGTGTGTGCGGCCTGCTGGCTGCTGCTGCGAAGATCCTATCTGTTCCACGGGGACCAGGAGATCACCGAAGCACAGCGCGCGTGGTTGATGAAGGAGGGCCGGGAGGCGATCCTTACAGGGGATGTGCCGGTTGCCGCCATGCTTCTGTACAACGGCGAAGTGATCGGTGCGGGTCACAACACCCAACGTGCGAATGGGGATGCGGCCGGTCATGCCGAATTGAACGCGGTGAGCGAAGCCCTGCGTACCATGGGTCGCGAAGCCTTCAACCAGTTGGACCGCGACAGCCTCTTACTCGTGAGCACGTTCGAGCCATGTGCCATGTGCCGGGGAATGATGGAGGAGCATCGGATCCGCCGCATGGCCTTCCTGAAGCCGAAGCGGCTATGGACGAGGCTCAAGAGTGATCTTGTTCACCTGCGCTTGGAGTGGGGCCGCAGGAAGGTCGATGGCGACGACATACAGGATAGTCTGTTCCGCGCCCATCCTGCCTACGACCCATCAACGGCGGATCATTGAACGGCGCGGAACCCAGGCTCAATGACCCACGATCACGCGTCCGCTCAGCATGCGATCCCCACTGCGAACGACGATGAGGTAGACCCCTTCTGGAACCTGTGTAAGATCGAGCTCTTGTCCCGTGCCGGATGTGATGGGCTCGAGGACCTGCCGACCGACCTGATCATACACATCCACTTGGAAGGGACCGTCCCAACCGGTCGTCAAGACGAAGTGGTCCGGACCGATGGAGCGTGGCATGATCAACAAGCCGTTCGTGCTGGTTCTGATATCCACCGCCACCAGCTCGGACCAACTCGTACTGCCGTCCCCATCGATCTGCTGGAGCTGGTAGTAGGAGACACCGGTCAGGGGATCACCGTCGAAGTCGGTATAGCGCAGAAGGCCTTCATGTGTACCGGCGCCCCGCTGCTGGAGGATCGGACGGAGGTCGCCAGGTACACTGCCGCGAAGCACCACGAAGGCCTCGTTGTCACGCTCTGAGGCCGTGCTCCAATCAAGTCGGACACCATCGCCCTCCGGCTCGGCAGTGAAGGACAGGAGTTCGATCGGCAGGGTCATGCTGCAGGCCGTTCCGGTGAGGTCGAAATCGACCTGCAGATCGTCGATGGCCATGTGGTGGTCGTTCCACGAGTCATCGATGTCGGTCCAGCGCAGCAGGATGTAGTAATTGTTCGGCACGGCCGTGGCGAAGGCCACGCAGGAACTGATGTCCCGATACTGGTCGCATGGATAACCGGTGATCTGGTTGGAACCCGCGGTCGTGCTGTTCATGATCTGTACGAAGTCCAGAGCCGGTACGCTCGCGCTGGAACCTGCGGTGATCGCGGGAAGTGCGGCCGATACGACATAGTCCACCGTGATGGTGTTCACCGTGCTTCCGTTCTCGGCAAGGGATAGCTGGTAGCCCCGGTAGCTCACCCGCATGCTGTAGATGGGATAACCGGTCTGGTTGCGGAAGACCACGCCGTAGCGGATCAATGCCGCACTTCCGCTGGCACGGGACCCGATCTTCTGATCATTGTTCCCGTTGCACTCGTACGTGTAGAACCCACCCGTGTTGGAGGGTGCAGCAGTGGTGATGTTCTGGTGCCCGGCGAATGTGCCGGTCGAGCGATACCACCCCGGATAGGTCACATTGTTGGTCCATGAAATGATGTCCGTCGTCCCGAAGTCCTGCAGGTAGGATCCCGTCGTTATCGACACCTGGCCACCGGCGATGGACGCGAGCGCAAGCAGGGTGATGAGCACGAGGCCACGCATGACCCTGCAAAGTTCATCATCGGCGCCGGCATGACCGTGGTCGGCCGGTTACACGATCCTTAATTCTCCACGTGTTGCCGGTCAGGGCGATGAGATCAGTTCAGGTCCTTCACCAGCGCCTTGTACTCCGGGTTCTCACTGAAGTAGTCCACGCCCAGTCCGACGACCGTGCGGGCGGAATCGCGCATACCTGCTTCCGCCAGGTGATCCGCGTAGCGGATCAAGCTCTCCCGCAGGATGCGCTTCTGGTCCACCGGTAACCGGCTGATGTCCGGGATCGCGGCATATGCTTCATGGAATGACTTCATGCTTTCCGCCGCGTCGCGTGCCAGCCGCATCTTCAACTGCGTAAGGGCCAGCATCTGCCAGGCTCCTGCGTTCTCCGGCTGGTAACCCGTCATCCGGTCGAACTCACGTTTGGCCTTGCTGAATTCGCCGAGCTCCAGGTGTGCCAGTCCGGCGCCCATCGCCGTGGTGTTCAACTCCGTCCAATAGTCCTCGTAGTTGTTCACGAACTCGTTCGTCTTGTCCTTCTTCCGGAACTTGACCGCGTACTTCAGGGCGTCCCGGTGGGCGTTCTTGTATTCCGGATCCGCGGTGTACTTGTCCATTTTGCTCATCTCGTGGTAGCACATGCTCGCGTACAGGTAGGGTAACGCATCCCGCCGTGTATCGTCCTTCTCCATGTACCGGCCCGCCTTCCAGATGCACTTCTCGTAGTCCTCGTCCACGTATAACACCAGCAGGTCGTCGTACACGTGGTCCTGCGCATGCAAGGGCTGGGAAAAGAGATGGAGGAATAGGACGAGGAATAGGGTCAAGTAGCTGTTCATCAGCCAATTAAATGCAATAATGGTGCCAAAGCCGGTACGGCATGGAGCACCCAAGCGGCGGGCTGAATAGCCGTTGTACCCACGGGCATGCTACCGTCCGGACCGAAAAGATCGGACGGGCCAAGGGTGGATCACCTCAGGGGGTCTTCACCTCCACCTTGCCCGAATCGCTCGAGATGTTGATGTCCACCTTGTCGCTTTCGACATTCACACCATCCTGGCCGATGCTGATGCTCGTGCCGCTCTGCTCCTGCGTGGCGGTCTCCGCGGGTGGCGCTTGTGGGGACTCGTGGCTTTCGGCTTGACCACCGCAGGCGAATGAAAGGATCGCGAGGCTGCATACGAGGGTGAGGGGCTTCTTCATTCCCACAAGGTAGGCCACTTCCGGTCAGCTTTCAGCCGGTGGTCCGGGCGCTATCGGGCAGGAGCAGGTCATCGTAACTTGCTTCCTCATACCACGCTCATGACCCGGACCCTTACGCTCGCCTTTTTACTCCTGTCGCAACTGATGCACGCCCAAGTCGTGATCAATGAGGTCGACTATGACCAGATAGGGACGGACAACGCGGAGTATCTCGAGATCAAGAACATCGGTAGCTCAGCCTTTCCACTGCAGTACCTCAGGGTGGTGATGATCAATGGGAATAACGGCGGTGCAGCGGAATACCGCACCATCGAAAGCTCGTCCTGGCCGGCGCTCGAGCCCGGCGACTATTTCGTGATCTGTGCGAACCAATCGATCACGGTGAACTGTGACCATGCGGCAACGCCTGCCACCAACCTCATCCAGAACGGATCGCCGGATGCCATCGCCCTGGTCTCCACGACCGATGGCTTCGTATACGACCAATTGAGCTATGGCGGCAGTGTGCCGGGTTATACGGAAGGGACGGGCACCACGGCCGAGGACACCAACGCGCAGGATGGTCTGAGCCTGTGCCGCTGGCCGGATGGAGCCGATACCGATGACAACGATGCGGACTTCGTGATCGGCTGCCCCACGCCCGGTGAAGCGAACATGATCGATCCGGTGAACTGCGCGTTGAGCACCGGGTTGGTTCCCATACCCGGCGCAGCACCCTTCCTGATGACCACGGATGCTTCCGGCGAGCGCTTGACCTTTCGTCTTGACCAACGCACCGCCGCGCCGACCCTCGTGAACGTGTACCGTGCGGATGGTGCCTTGGTGGCGACCCGTGATCTGGGTGTGACCGCTTCAGCCACTTGGACCATGGACGTGGCGGACCACGGCCCCCTGCTCCTGGTGCAGGTCGTGGCTGGGGACCAGCGTTGGGTACGCCGGGTGGTCCTGCCGTGAGCTGTCGCGGAGCCGGATCCCACACATCGCTTGTTGATAGATTCCAGCCGATCCGGGAATCGTCCGTGATCCACTCGGAACCCTTGCCCATGGCGGCTTTCAGGCGTTAGGCACACGGTCGGAACAAGGGCTTGTTGGTAACCCCGATGTCGGGGTCAAGGCACGGCTTTCTTCCCGCCGGATCTTGGCACCATGTCCGCACAGGTGTTCGAAGCCCGCTGGAGCCGCATACAACGGTCGCGGGAGCAAGGGTATGAGGAACTGAGCGATTTCCTGGGCCGTCACGCTTCCTTGGGGCCCTTGGTCCGCTGCGGGCTGGTGCGGAAGCGGGAGGAATGGAGCGAGTTCCAGCGCTACCATGGATATGTACCCACGGAGAAGGGGGAGAGCTTCCTACTGTACATCCCGGACAAGGAGCTGGTCCTCGTGCGGCCCGGCAAGAGCGCTCCGCTCTTCCTGGAGCTGAAGAACGATCCTGCGCCGCAGGCCCCCTTCAAGGAGACCTATGCCGAACCCACCCAGGCCCAGTTCATGGCGGTGGAGGAGATGCGGATGAACGCCGGCCGTGACAACTGGCGGGTGAAACGTGCCGATGTCCTGCGCCAATACCTGATGCAGGGGTACATGGATATACGCTCCTTCACGAAGCGCACCGGCGTGGGCGAGGGAGGACTGCTGCGGGAAGGGCTGGTGAAGCCGCGCCCTGATCGCATCAACGATCAGCACCTGAATTACGAGGTCACCAAGGAGGGGACCAGCTTCCTCACCCCGGTGGATGCCTATGACCTCCTGCTGATCTCACCGGGCATGGAACTCCCATTGCTGAACCGGCTCGACGAGGAGAAGGCCTCCTATTGGTGCGGTCTGCCCTAGCACCTTAGCGGCTCTGCTTCCTACCGCGTTCGAATTCGCGGTTCTCGATCCTTCGGATCAGCTCGGCGATGCGTTTGGCCCTTGTGGGTGCTGTCTTTCCGGTGCGCACCCAATAGCACATGTTCCGCTTCACACCGGGAAGGAGTTTGTCCCACAGCGCCTTCACTTCGGGCATGAAGTCCAGGGTCTCGGCCAGGTCCTCCGGGATGTCGATGCGGTCAGGTTCCGGGTCCAACCAGAGTTCGATGGTCACTGGATCGCCGGGCTTCTTGATACCTGCCTTCCGGCGCAGTTCACCGCCCAGCACGATGATGTGGACCCCGCTCTTCGTGGGCATCAACACACGGTCCACCGGCACACCGTTGATCACGCACTTCACGCGCACCTCGCCGCGCTTGCCGCACAACACTGGGACATCGTGCGGGAATTCGACGTAGTGCCAGGCGAAGCGCCCCGCCATGCGCTCCATCGGTGCGGTGAATCGGTGGACCTTGCCTGACTTCTTCATACCATCACTTGGTAGGCCCCGAAACAACTGATCATCCGCCCGCCTTCTTCGCCCTGTAACCTTTCTCGCCGAGGAATAGGAGGACCTTATCCCGATGATCGCCTTGTAGAAGGATGACGCCATCCTTCGTGTTGCCGCCCACGCCGCACTTGCTCTTCAGCGCGCGGCCAAGGTCGTCCAGGTCAGCTGGCTTGCCCACGAATCCAACGATGCGCGTAACCTCCTTGTTGCCCTTCAACCGGTCCAGGTGGATGCGGAGGTCCTGCTGCTGCGGTGGCAGGGTGGCAGGTTCCCGGGCCGTGCTCAGGCCCTTGTTGGTGCTGTATACCAGGCCGCCCATGCCGCTGGGTGGACGTTTCTTCATCGTTGCCTTGTTGGATGTGCGAACTTAGTTCGTTCCGAACGCGGATCGGTCCAGCTTGTGCACGGGTTCAGCCCTCAGAACATCACGCGCACACCGAGGTTCAGCACCATGCTCCGCGTCAATCCATCCGGCCGCACCGAACGCGTGATCAACGGGGAACCGTAGGAAGCTTCCAACATCCAGGTCTCATTGATCTTGTAGCGCGCGTCCGCGGTCAGGTTGAGCGTCAATCCTTCTGACCCATCGATCTCGCGCCTTTCGAGGGGCTGGTAGTGAACGAGGGAGGCATCGCCCGTGTCCTCCAGACGACTGTCCTTGCCCATATGCAGGATGCCCAGGAGTCCGGGCTGAAGGAGAACACGACCGATCGGGAAGGCGTACTGCAGACGAAGCACGGCGTCGTCCGCACGCTCCAGCGCGAAGGACTCGAAATAGCTGGCGGCGGCGGGCACAT
>JAGQVR010000013.1 GCA_020437875.1 Flavobacteriales bacterium | reverse complement strand
TAGCGGTGTGATCTGCATGAACGGTCCGGCTGCGCATAAGGTGCACGTGGGCCACATCGTGATCATCGTTTCCTACGCGCACATGACCTTGGAGGAGGCACGTGCTTTCCGGCCCAGCATCGTCTTCCCCGACGAGACGACGAACCGGCTCCGGTCATGAAGAAGCTGCTCTTCAATACGTTGAAGGTCGTGGTGCCCATCGCTTTGGGCGTCTGGCTCGTGTATTACTCCTATGCCCAACTTGATGAGAAGCAGCGCGGGGAGCTCTTCGATGCGTTCCGGCAGGCCGACCTGCGCTGGCTGGCCGCCGTGCTGGTGTTGGGTTGGCTGAGCCATGTGAGCAGGGCGTGGCGCTGGCGCTACCTGCTTGAACCGCTCGGGCACCGGGTCCGGTTCTGGAGCAGCTACCACGCCGTGATGGCCGGCTACTTCATGAACATGCTGCTGCCGCGGGCCGGGGAGGCGAGCCGTGCCGTCACCCTTTATCGCCTGGAGAGCGTACCCTTCGAACGGGGCTTCGGCAGCATCCTGGCCGAACGTGCGGTGGACATGGTGATGCTGCTGGGCATCACCGGGGTCACCCTGCTGCTGCAGCTGGACAAGCTGGACATGTTCCAGGAGCGCATTCTTGCCTTCCGCGCCGGACAGGCCACGGATGCTGTTGAACCGGATGGCACCAATTGGGTCCTGTGGGTCGGTGGGGCCTTCGTGCTTGCCCTGATCGGTGCGGCCTACATCGTCTGGTCCCGTCCAGCCTTACGTGCCCGCGCGATGGATGGGGTGCGCGGCTTCATCGCCGGCGTGGGCTCCGTGTTCCGCACCAAGGACAAGGGAGCCTTTCTCCTGCACACCTTCCTGATCTGGGGCCTCTATGTGGCCATGTTCCTGCTGGGCTTCCAGGCCCTTCCATCCACGAGTGATGTGCCGCTTGCCGGCCTGTTGGCCGGCTTCATCGCCGGCTCGGTGGGCATCATCCTGGTGCAGGGTGGCATCGGGGTGTTCCCAGCCTTCGTAGCCTTGATCGTGGGCTTGTACATGGCGCCACCCGAGGGGGGCGGCCTCATCCGGCCAGATGCGCTCGCCATCGGTTGGCTCCTCTGGCTGGTGCAGACCGCCATGTTGATCGGCCTCGGTGGCCTATCGCTACTTTTGGCCGCTCGGGACCGGAAACCCAACGTACCATGAGCACTGCGACCATTCCTGCGACCGCTGACAGACGAATCCTGGACCTCGTGCAGATCCAGCGCGCAGTGAACATCTGGCGCATGAAGGGGGACCGCATCGTGTTCACCAACGGCTGCTTCGACATCCTGCACCGCGGCCACGTGGAGTACCTTCAGGAGGCGGCCGCCCTCGGTGACCGACTTATCATCGGTGTGAACAGCGATGACAGTGTGCGCCGCCTCGGCAAAGCCACGGACCGGCCCTTCAACGACCAGGACAGCCGTGCCAAGGTCCTTACCGGGCTGCGTCAGGTGGATGCCGTGGTGATCTTCGACCAGGACACCCCATTGGAACTGATCCAGGTGATCGGCCCGGACGTGCTTGTGAAAGGCGGCGATTGGAAGGAGGAGCAGATCGTGGGAGCTGATGTGGTGAAGGCACGCGGTGGCGAAGTCCGTTCCCTGAAGCTGGTGGATGGCTTCTCCACGACCGCCCTGGTCGAGAAGATCCGCCATGGCGGCTAAGGTCCGCTCCCGCTTCGTTTGCCAGAACTGTGGCAGCAGCTACGCGCAATGGCTCGGCCAATGCACGCAATGCAAGGAATGGAACAGCCTTGTTGAGGAGGTCGTTGACCGGGTGGAGGAGAAACGCGGAGCTCCGGCCAGCGTGAAGAGCCGCAACCCGAAGCCGATCGCCATCGCCGAGATCCCCGCTCAGGATGGCCCACGCATCCCGCTGAGCGACCGTGAACTTGCCCGCGTGTTGGGCGGCGGGCTGGTGCCAGGTAGCATGGTGCTATTGGGAGGTGAACCGGGCATCGGAAAAAGCACCTTGCTCTTGCAGACCGCCTTGCGCAATCCGCACCTGAAGACCCTGTATGTGAGCGGTGAGGAAAGTGAGCACCAGGTGAAGATGCGTGCGGAGCGCTTGGAAGCCGGCTCCAGGAATGCGGCCACGAACGCGGAGAACAGCTGTTACGTGCTGACGGAGACGAACACCCAGAACATCTTCAAGCACATCGAGGCCCTGCAGCCCGGCCTCGTCGTGATCGACAGCGTGCAGACGCTGCATACCGCTGTGCTCGACGCAAGTCCCGGCAGCGTAGGCCAGGTGCGCGAATGCACCGCTGAGCTGATGCGCTTCGCCAAGACCACGGGCATCCCGATGGTACTGATCGGGCATATCACCAAGGATGGTTTCATCGCGGGGCCGAAGGTTTTGGAGCACATGGTGGACTGCGTGCTACAGTTCGAGGGGGATCGCGACCATGCCTATCGATTGCTTCGTCCGTTGAAGAACCGTTTCGGCAGTACGAACGAACTCGGCATCTACGAGATGCAGGGTAGCGGGCTGGCCGAGGTGGAGGATCCCAGCCAGGTGTTGTTGGGGCGGCGGGAGGAACGGCCGAGCGGTGTCGTGGTCGCGGCCACCATGGAAGGCATGCGGCCCCTGCTCATCGAAGTGCAGGCCTTGGTGAGCAGCGCGGTGTACGGCACGCCGCAACGCAGTTCCACCGGATTCGACCTGCGGCGATTGAACATGTTGCTCGCGGTGATGGAAAAGCGTTGCGGGTTCCGGCTCGGACAGAAGGATGTGTTCCTCAACCTCGCCGGCGGCTTCCGTGTGGAGGAACCCGCGATCGACCTCGCCGTGGTCTGTGCGGTGCTGAGCAGCAACGCCGACATCGCCGTACCCATGGACGCCTGTTTCGCTGGCGAGGTGGGCCTGACCGGTGAGATCCGTCCGGTCACCCGCACTGAACAGCGCATCGCCGAGGCGGCCAAGCTGGGCTTCGCACGCATCTTCGTCCCGAAAGGCACCAAGGGAATCGCACCCGTCAAAGGCATCCAAGTGGTGCAGGTCGGCCAGGTGAACGAGGTGCTCGGTCACCTCTTCGGTTGATCACCCGCGACGCTGGATCCCTTCCGCCGCCCAGCGCCCCATGCTGAAAGCGGCCTGTAGAAGGAAGCCGCCTGTTGGTGCATCCCAGTCGAGCATCTCGCCAGCGACGAACAGATGCGGATGGCGCTTCAGCGAGAGATCCCCGCTCACCTCGTCCATGGCGATACCACCCACCGTGCTGATCGCTTCATCGATGGGACGGAGTGCATGCACCGGCACCCGCACCCGTTTCACATCCTCCGCCAGATATCGGCCATCCAGGTAACGCTCCATGGGCGTGAGGGCCTTCAACAGGGCAAGTGAAGGTCGGTCCAGATGCAGCGCAGCGGTCCGCTCCTTCCACGTGGCATCGCGCAGCTTCTCGTTGATCCGTTCCGCGGTCAGATCGGGCTTGAGGTCGATAAGCAGTTCCGCCGTCCCATGCACATTCAACTGCGCGCGAACCTCAGGGACCACCGGATAGATCGCATTGCCCTCCAGGCCATGTTCGGTGATGGTCAATTCGCCGCGTACCACCTTGTCGCCACAGCTCACCGCGATGTTCTTGAGTGGTTTGCCGATGTGCGGCCGCAGGTTCCCGGGCATCGGCACCTCCACGCCGCAGTTGCTCGCCTGGAAAGGGATCGTGCCAACACCGATGCCGTCGAAGGCTGAGCGCCACTCTCCCGTGGATCCCGTTCTCGCCCACGATGCGCCTCCCAGTGCGAAGAGATAGGCATCCGCCTCGATCGATCGCTGTTCCTCACCGTTCGCGATCACCGGACGCACCGTCTCATCGAAGCCGACGAAGCGATGACCGGTGTGGATGACAACACCCTTCGCCTTCACCGCATCGATGATCGCCTTGAGCACCTCGGCCGGCTTGATGCCGCGTTGGGGGAACACGCGGCCACTGCTACCAACGAAGGTGGGTATACCCATCGACGCGAGCCATCCCCTCAATGCCCCAGGACCGAACGCTTCAAGCATCGGTCGCATGCGATCGATCGGCGAAAAGTGCGCTATCAGGTCTTCGCCGACAGCACTGTTGGTGATGTTCAACCCGCCGTCGCCGGCAACGAGGAACTTGCGGCCGAGGATCCGATCACGATCGAAGAGCTGAACCTGGCACGTGTCGCCCAGATGGTGCGCCGCGATCAAGCCTGCTGGTCCACCGCCGATGATCGCGACACGGAACGCGTGCTTCGGATCCCTCATGGCCCATATGCCTTCGCCAGGCTCCTGAACACCTGTGCCCACGGCACTCCGCCAGGCTTCCTCCCCAAACGCACCATCACAAGCTCCCGGGCAGGGTCCACATAGATGTATTGTCCTAGAATGCCTTGCGCCATGAAGTCGCCTTCGCGGGAGGGCAACCACCATTGGTACTGGTAGCGGGCCGCACTTCCGTTCGTGGTATCGATCATGGTACTGCGCTCCACCCAGGCCTCCGGCAAGAGCTGTTCACCACGCCACTTCCCCTTGTGGAGGTATAGTGATCCGAGCTTCGCGAAGTCGCGGGCCGGTACGTTCAAGCAACAGAAGGTCTTCTCGATCCCGCCTTCCTTCCGATCGATGCTCCAGCTTGAAGCGTATTCCATGCCCAACGGTGTCCACAAACGATCCTGTAGATATTCCGTGATGGTGCGTTGATCGCCTTTTGCTCGCAGCGCACGCTCCAGGATGAGCCCCAGCAACTGGCTGTTGCCGCTCACGTACTCGAAGCGTTCGCCCGGAGGGCGTGCCAGCTTCATGTGCTCCATGTACCGATAGAGCCTCCGACCGTAGTAGTAGCGTGCGGCCGTACCGAAGGGGTTCACATAGCTCTCACTGAAGTCGAGGCCGCTCGTCATCTGCAGCACATGCTCCAGCGTTACGGCATCGAATCCGCTCTTCTTCAATTCCGGCACCAAGTCCGTGACCGGTTGCTGCACATCGCGGATGAAGCCGTCAGCGATGGCGCAGCCGATCAGCATGCTCATCACGCTCTTCGCCATGGAGAAGGAGGTGTGCACGTGCGCTGGATCGTAGCCCTTGAAGTAGCGCTCGAACCGGATCGTATCGCGATGTATGATCAGGAAGGCGACGGTCGCATGCTCCTCCAGATAGCTATCGAACGCACTTTCCTTCCCGGCTACCGTGATGGTCTTCGGCGCCTGCTCGGGTTCGGCCACCGCATAGGTGGATGGCCGGTCGGATGGTGCCAACTCCCGTGATGGGAACTTCCGGTGGTCGCGTGTATCAGCGAAGTTGTAGAGGAAGAAGCGACCGACGGTACATCCACTGACGAGGAACATCGACAGGAGGAAGAAGACGGTCGAACGACACATGCCGACAAGGTAGATACCTGATGGATCCCGATAGTACCTCGTTAATTCTTGCCAGATCAAGGGGTTAGATCGACCCGCAAACTAGTATGCGCGCATACCTCTTGTATCTTTGCGGCATGAGCAATGAACAACTTCGCATGATCGAGACCGGGTCCGCCACGGTGGAACTGGTCTCTGA
This sequence comes from Flavobacteriales bacterium, assembly GCA_020437875.1. Classification (GTDB taxonomy): domain Bacteria; phylum Bacteroidota; class Bacteroidia; order Flavobacteriales_F; family PHOS-HE28; genus PHOS-HE28. The sequence goes on along the minus strand of JAGQVR010000013.1, from coordinate 17,651 downwards.
TGTGCTTGTGGAGGTCCGGTTCAAGCCCGATGTGAAGTTGGATGTGGAGGGGATGGGTGAGGTCGTGGCCGCCAAGCGTGACCTGATCGCCGGCAAGGATGTGGATGTCCTGGCCATCCTTCCACCTGAACTCGACTTCGAACTGAGCGTATTGAGCGTGGACCACCACGCACTAAGCGGCGGTTGTGGTGGGGCACAGCGTCTCGCCTTGGCGGCTCAAAGCTCATTCAACCAGCGGATCACCGACATCTACTTCCGCTATCACCCGCGTCAACATGCAACGCGGATCTTCCTGACCCAGGAGGATGCACGGAAGTGGCTGGCCACGCGATTGCCGGAACCCTCCGCCTCCTAGGGATCACTCCTTCACGAGCTTATACAGCTCCTTCAGGTCCGGGATCAGCACCACCTCGATGCGGCGGTTCTTCGCCTTGTCGTTGGGGTCGATCGGAACATACTCACCACGCCCCGCCGCTGTGATGCGCACGGGATCGATCCTGCTCGACTCCTGCATGATGCGGACCACACTGGTGGCCCGGGCCACGCTGAGGTCCCAGTTGTCCTTGTAGGCACTGCCCGCGGCGATCTTGTCGGTATCGGTATGTCCTTCGACAAGGATGCTCAGATCCTTCTCGTTCTCAATGGCCTTGGCCAGCTTGCCGATCGCATCGCGTCCCTTGGCATCCACCGCAGCGCTTCCGCTCGGGAAGAGCAGCTTGTTGTCCATGCTCACATAGATCCTGCCATTGCGCTGCTCCACGGTGAGCCCTTTCCCCTCGAAGCCGGAAAGCGCCTGGCTAACCCGGTTCTTGAGGTCCTTCATCGCTGCGTCCTTCGCGTCGATCTCCGCCTGTAATGCCGCCAGAGCCGCCTGCTTCTCTCCCACCCGCCTGGCCAGTGCGTTCACCGAATCCTCCTTGTTCTGAAGATCCAGCCGCATCGCCTCCAGGTCGGTGAGCAACTTGCGGTTCTCGCCAGTGCTGCCCGCAAGAAGCGCGTTGTACTTGTTGAGCAGTTCGTCGTTGAGCGCGTTGATCTTGTCGTACTGCACGGTCATCTTCCGCAGGGAAGTACCCAGCACCGTGGTGTCACGTTCGAGTTCGGTCACCCGCTTCGTCTGATCGGCCAGTTTGGCGGCTTGCTCGTCAAAGCTCGTTTGGACGTCCAGGGCCTTCTTGTTCGCGGCATCCGCCTCCTGTTGCATGGCCGTGGAGCGCTGCTTCTCCTCCTCGTATTTCCTGGCGGGGACACAGGCAACGAGGGCGACACTGATGAGCACCGGCAGAGCGGACCCGAACGTAGGACGGTACATCGGCATGGCTTTTTCTTCTGACCCCAAAGGTCGAAGCCGTCACCTAAGCGGGCCTGTGAAGGCAACATTATTTTTGAACAAGCCGTTCCAATCCATGATCATGGAACCTGCCGCGAGCTCCGGGCTTCCCAGCGATTGGGCCTATTCCCCCTCCATCGACCTGGAGCTGAAGCAATACATCCTGCTCGGCTATGCCCAGCGCGTGCAGGCCCGTTTCAAGGAACACAAGCTCTATCCGCATCTGGCCGACCTGCGGACACGCATGGACGAACTGCTCCGCCTGCAACAGAGCAAGGATATGCTCGGTCGCAGCTTGCACACCCCGCTCATCGGGTTCGACCCGACGACGGGCGCACCCCTGCGCGAGGAGCCGGGACAACCGGAACCCCTGCGTGTGATCGACCAGGTGATCGGCTTCGCGGTACCCCGGTTGATGCAATTGCTCGATGAGGGCATCGGGCTCCGCTCCGAACTGACCCAGCAGGTCCGGTTCACACCGGTGGGTCTGCAACCCTTGCATGCCAGTGAAGGCTGGCTCCTGCTGCGCCGGGGCCGGGAGGCACGTGTTTACGCCTACAGCATCCCGTTCGTGCTTGAACAGGACGACGACCTCCTCCACCGCAACGTGTTCACGCGGTATGTCACGACGTACACGCTCAGCCTCACCCGGAGCTTCGAGCACATCAAATCGGACCTGATCAACGATAACCCGCACCTGCCCAATCCGGCCACCTATGCCGTGGAGGCGGAGACCTCGCTACCATGCATCGAGACCTTGGTGCCCCTCGCCAAGCGCATGGTCCACGCCCATGTTCGCGGGCTTGCCTAACCCCGGGGAGAGGATCACTTGTCGGATCGAGCAGCAGGATCGAACCAGGTGGTCCGTAGGTCGCGCAACTCCATCCCGTTGATCGGCAGGTCGCGCACCCAGGGCTGAAGAAGTCGGACCGAGCGTTCGTGGTAGAGCGGTGCGACGATCATGTCCTGCATGAGCTTGCGCTCTGCCCTGGCAAGGAGCCCCATGCGTTCGGAGTTCTCCGATGTCCGCAATGCGCGCGCGAACAGCGAATCGTAGGCGGGGTCCTTGTACCGCGTACTGTTGAGGTAGGAAGGCAGGGCCGTATCAACAGGTACGCTCAGTCCATAGAACAGGGCGAGGAAGTTCTCCGGATCCGGGTGGTCGACGATCCAGCCTTCGCGCCAGATGCGGGCCTGCCCCATCTCCACCCGTTCATAGTGCTGCTCGGCTGGAAGCACGGAGGTGATGACGCGGAGCCCGAGATTCCTCGATAACATCTCCTGTACGGCCTCCGCGACGCGGATGTAACCGAAGCCGTCGCTGTTGACCTGCAGGTAGATGCCGGGCATTCCAGCTCCGCCCGGGTGACCGGCTTCCGCGAGCAACGAAGCAGCTCGATCCGGATCATATGCCAGTTCAGGCACCGAGTCGTACGGGTAGTTGGCGAAGCCCGGTGCCACCACCCCGCGCCTTGCCGGCACCGCAAGGCCGTTCAGCACGGAATCAACTATGCTCTGGCGATCGATGGCCATCGATATCGCCCGGCGGATCCGTACGTCGTTGAACGGGGGATGGTGATGATCGAAGCCGTAGAACTGAACGGTCAATCCGGGAACCGACTGCAGCTGATACGCGGTCGTTGCCAGCAGTTCCTCCGTCCGATCGACCGGCAGTTCATAGACCATGCTGAGATTGCCCCTCTCGAACTGTTGCAGTTCCTCCTCCTTGTCCTTTACGAATGTGCACCTTATCGCATCCAGGAAAGGTAGCTGGTTGCCGTGCTCATCGGAACCCCAGTAATGCGGCCAACGCTCCAGCACCAACACCTCGCCACGCACGAACCGCTTCAACCGAAAGGGCCCGGTACCAACGGGGTGCCAGCGCGCTTCAGCTCCGTGGTGCGCCACCAGCTCCTTCGGGAAGATCCAACAACCCTGGTGGGCCAGGATCTGCAGGAAGTTCGGATACGGCGTGGTGAGCGTGATCCTCACCGTATGTGGGTCGACCTCCTCGATGCCGGTGACGCCGGGAGCCGGATGGCCTGCGAGCATGGCGGCATACTGTGCATTGGCCCCGCGCACCTTGTCCTGGAACAGCCAGAACAACGTGTTCGATTCCCCAGGTGTGCAGAGCGCGGTGAAACTCTCCACCACATCGGACGCGGTGAACGCTCTGCCGACACCACCCACGAAGCAGGTATCATCATGGAAAAGAACGTCGGGACGAAGCTTGAAGGTGTAGACCGTCCGGGTATCATCGATGGACCATGACTCGGCAAGACCTGGACGGATGGATAGGTCATGCTGATCGAAGCCGACCAGACCCTCGTATACCTGGGAAGCGATGTGGTGCGCCGACGAGCGCGTGAGGCTCAGCGGGAAGAGGCTCCCGATGTCATCCCCCTCGTTCATGTTGAACACACCGCCGTAGAACCTGCCTCCGGACGCCTCCCGTTCGCGCGCCCTCTCCGGTGCGGAACAGGCAAGAAGACCAAGCAGGAAAAGGAAAGCAGCGCGACGCATCGTGGAGGAAGGAAGGTATCCGGTCAAAAGTATCCGGAGGCTCCACCAAGCGGGATGGTGCGGCACTATCGGCATCAACAAGGCGTTGGTGATAGGCACCCCATGGAACGGCCCTGGGGTACTTTTCGGACCCAGATGCCCTGCGCGTCAAACAGCCCGGCGATCCGCCCGACACGTTCCCGCGCCCCATCGGCGTTGGTGATGCGTGCGCTCCTCCTGGCATGTGCCGGGCTCCTTGTCCTTCATGACCTCAGGGCGCAACGGTCATCGAACCTGCGGGTACACTTCGTGCCGATGAAAGCGGACAGTCTGGTGCTCGACACGCTTAGCATCGTGCCTGGCAGCCTGCACCTCTACGCCGATGGCCTGCCGGTGGGTACGGATGCATACGCGCTCGACCCCTACAAGGCGACGATACACTGGCGCATGCCGCCCTTCGCGGACAGCCTGCTGGTGCGCTATCGCGTCCTGCCGCTCGGGTTCGGCAAGGTGCATCAACACAAGGATCCTGATCGGCTCACCACGCTCTCCGGGGATCGCAAGGACCCCTTCCGCTACGAACCGCCCAAGCAGAACGAAGACCCCTTCGGTACCCTCGGGCTCAACAAGAGCGGCAGCATCTCACGCGGCGTGCTCTTCGGGAACAACCAGGACCTGGCCGTGAATTCCACGCTGAACTTGGAGCTTAGCGGGCGACTGAGCGACAGGATCCAGGTGCTCGCGAGCGTGACGGACAACAACATCCCGATCCAGGCGGGCGGCAACACCCTCGAGTTGCAGGACTTCGATCAGGTCTTCATCAAGCTCTTCGAGGGAGATGAGCGTGAAGGCTGGTCGCTCATCGCGGGCGACTTCGTTCTGCAGCGCCCCAAGAGCCACTTCCTCACCTACCTGAAGAAGACCAAGGGGCTGAGCTTTGACACCCCGATCGCCTATGGCGACAAGGCCAAGGCCCGAGTGGGGGCGAGCGCGGCCATCAGCAAGGGCAAGTTCGCCAGGAACGTGATCCAGGGTATCGAGGGTGTGCAGGGGCCCTATCGACTGCGCGGCACGGACACGGGTTCCATCATCATCGTGCTGTCGGGAACGGAGCGGGTCTTCATCGATGGCCTGTTGCTCCTGCGTGGGCAGGAGAACGATTACGTGATCGATTACAACACCGCGGAGATCACCTTCACGGCCAAACGATTGATCACGAAGGACCGGCGCATCACGGTGGAGTTCCAGTATTCGGACAAGAACTACGCTCGTTCCCTCGTGCGGCTGGACCATACGGTGCAATGGCCGAAGAACACCCTTCGCTTCAATCTGTTCAGTGAGCAGGACCATCGCAACCAGCCGCTGCAACAACAGCTGAGCGATGCCGAGCGCAACGTGCTGCGTGAGGCCGGTGATGGTGCGCTCGCGGCCACCGTACCAGGGGTTGACAGCACCGGCTACGCCAACGACCAGGTACTCTATTACCGGACGGATTCCCTGGGCTACTCACCCGTCTACCTCTACAGCACGCATCCGGACTCTGCGCTTTGGCGCGTCACCTTCACCCAGACCGGTGCAGGCACCGGTGATTACGTGCAACAGGAGTTCACCCCCAACGGACGCGTGTTCCGATGGGTGGCCCCCGATACGGTGAACGGGGTGATGGTGAGGCGTGGGGATCATGCACCCGTCAGGGTCCTCGTCGCACCGCGCGCGCAGCAGCTCCTCACCATCGGATTCGACCACACACCGGACCGTCGCACCAACGCGACCGTGGAACTGGCATACAGCAACGAGGACCGCAACACGTTCAGCCGTGTGGATGACGCGGACGACCAGGGTTACGGCTTGTTGGCGAGAGGCGAGCACGCGATCGGGATCAGTGCGAAGGACAGCACCATGGAACTCGTGGTCGGAGCCGAGACCGAAGCCATCTCGCGGAACTTCCGGTTCGTGGAACGGTATCGCGCCGTGGAATTCGACCGGAACTGGAACATCCTCGGGCTGGCCCTGACAGGAGACCAGCTGCTGGCCGGTTCCAACATCAAGCTCCGCAGCAAGGGACTTGGCAGCATCAGCGTCGGTGGCGGCACCTTCCAGGTGGGCAACAGCTATCGTGGATGGAAGCAGGAGCTGGTGAGCGAGATCCGCGCGCGTGGGACCGATGTCATCGGCACGGCCAGCCACCTCAGCACCGACGTACGCAACTCGGACTTCCTCCGTCACAAGGGCCTTGCACAGCATCGTTTCAAGGCCCTCACCCTGGGCCTCAAGGATGAGCATGAAAGGAACCTGTTCCGTGCGGACGCCTCCTCAGCGTTGATCACAGGCAGCTATGAGTTCCATGAATGGGAGGCCTACGTGCAGAGCCCGGATACCTTCAAGAACAAATGGCGGATCGCAGGCGGGCAGCGCTGGGACCGTGCGTTGCGCGACAGCGTGCTGGTGGAGAGCGCCCGGGCCACCAGCTATGGCCTGTCGGTGGACCTAGCGCGCGATCCCCGGAAGCGGCTTGCCACGACCTTCACCTACCGACGCCTGGAAGTGCCCGATACCACGCTCAGCACGCAACGGCCCGAGAGCACCTACCTCGCGCGGATCGACCACGACCTGACGACCTTGAAGGGTGCCGCCGTGCTTGACGTCTTCTACGAACTCGGTTCGGGCCTGGAACAGCGACGTGAGTACATCTACGTGAACGTGCCTGCCGGACAAGGGCTCTACATCTGGAACGACTACAACGGCAATGGCATCAAGGAGCTCAATGAGTTCGAGCTTGCCAATTTCAGCTATGAGGCGGACCACCTGCGCGTGTTCGTGCCCAGTACGGACTATGTGCGCAGCTTCAGCAACCAGTTCAGCACCTCATTGGACCTCCGTCCGGCAGCGATCTGGGCCGATGCCAAGGGATTCAAACGCTGGGTGGCCAAATTCTCCGACCTGGCCTCCGTGCGCATTGACCGGAAGACGGCCGCGGCCAGCGTGACAGAAGCGCTGAACCCGTTCATTGATGAGCGCCTGGATACGAACCTCACGAGCTATGCCTCCTCCATCCGCAACACCTTCTTCTACGATCGCACCAGCCGCAAATGGAGCATTGACCACACGTTGCAACGTGACCAGAGCCGCAGTCTGCTGGTGAACGGCTTCGAATCGCGGTCCCGTCATTTCGACACCTTCCGCGTGCGGTGGAACACCACGCGCAGGTGGACCGCCGATGTGGAGGCGGAGGTGGGTCGGGTGAGCAACGGTTCCGATCTGCTGACCGGACGCACCTACCGCGTGGAGCAGCAAGGCTTGAAACCGCGGTTGACGTGGCAGCCCAACACCTCCGTGCGTGCGATCGCCGCATTCAAATACACCGATAAGCAGAACGTGCCGGAGTTCGGCGGTGAACGTGCACTGATCGAGGACCTCGGTCTGGAATTCCGGTACAACACGGCAGGGAAAGGAAGTATCCTGGTGACCGCCAACCGCGTGGCGATCCGGTACGATGGTGAGGCCAACTCACCGATCGGGAACGAGCTGCTTTCCGGCTTGAAACCGGGCACCAACCTGACCTGGAGCGTGGGGATCCAGCGCAACCTGAGCAACAACCTGCAGGTGGACCTCACCTACAACGGCCGTCGCTCGGAAGGCGTCCCGATGGTGCATGTGGGCGGTGCCCAGGTCCGCGCCTTCTTCTGATCACAACGAACAAGCACCGGCGTTGGCCGGTGCTTGCATGGATGCTTCGCGCACTTCTACTTCAGCGTGAACTTCGCCTCGGAGACCTTGGCCCCGGACTCGTAGATCTCAACGATGTACTGGCCGGTCCGCATCTCACCGCTACCATTCCAGAAGATGCAGGCGTCCACGGCCTGGTTCTGGTAGTTCACCTCGCGCTTGGCGCTATACTCCCCTTCCACGCCATTGAACTTGAACCGGTTGTTGGTATCGCCCGCAGGAAGCACTGATCCATCCGGGCTGATCACACGCATGTACAGGGTCTTGTTCCCGGAGTCGGTCACCGAGTTCTGCCCGAGGGTGAAGCAGCACTTCACCATCTCGGCCTTCTTCGCTCGGTCCGTCTCGACCTGCTTGCCGTTGTTCCGCATGAAAAGCGCACCCGCATTGATCGAGGTGGTGTGCAGAATGGCGCCTTTGGCGATCTTCCCTTCAAGCGCCTCCTTCTCCGAGGTGAGCGCATCCTTCTGGCCCTTTACCTCACCCAATTCCTGGGTCAGGCCCACGTTCTGCGCCGTAAGCGCCGCATTGGCCTGGTTCAATGAATCGATGGTGACCACATACCCTTTCATGATCTTGCGCAGGGTCTCGGCCTCCTTCCTTGCCTTGGCCAGGCTGTAATTGCCCTTCTTCACCTGATCCAGCAGATCTTCGATCTGGGCACGTTGGGCCTCCATCTCGACGGTGAGCTGCTCATTGTCCGTCTTCAGGGTGTCGTAGGACGCGAGCATGTTCTCGAGCATCACGGTCACATTCTCCTTCTCGCTGGTCACCGAAGCCACCTGCTGCTGGGTCTGCTCCACTTCCTTGCCGCGCTGCATGAGCAGCCAGAACATGACCACATTGCTGAGCAGCAGTAATACGACCAGCACGAGCAGGCCGGTGTTGGAGCGGTTCTTCGATCCGGGATCGTTCTGGGTGTTCTGTTCCATGGGTTGTTCCCGCGCAGTTCGGGACCGCTAAATTACAGGCGCGGTATCCGGCCCTTTCCTTGGAACGGCCCGCTTATCAACAAAGTATTGAACCCGTTGAGGAACCCGATCATCCGAGCCGTACAGGACCTCGGAAGCCTTTTCCTGCCAAGGGTCTGCGGGGGATGCGACCGTGGCCTGCGTCAGTTCGAAGAGAGCCTGTGCAGCCATTGCGTTGCGGACCTGCCGCGCACCCGCTTCCATGACGACCCCCGCAACCGGGTGGAAGAGCTTTTCCGCGGGAAGGTCCAACTAGCCTCCGCCAGTGCCTTCCTGCACTTCAGCCGGACCGGCATGGTGCAACGGATGCTGCATCGGATCAAATACCATCACGACCAGCAGCTGGCCAATGAACTAGGACGCCGGATGGCCGAGGACATCAAGGACAGTCCCCGGTTCCGCAGCGTGGACCTGTTGTTGCCCGTGCCGCTGCACCCAAAGAAGGAACGGATGCGCGGCTACAACCAGAGCCAGCTGCTCGTGGATGGGATGCGACAAGTATGGCCGGTGGAAGATCTGGGAAAAGGACTGGTCCGCATGGTACGCACGCCATCCCAGACCAAGCGCAACCGCCTGGACCGCTGGCAGAACGTGAAAGAGGCCTTCCACCTGCCCGACGCCACCCCCTTGAAGGACCGCCATGTACTGATCGTTGACGATGTGGTGACCACCGGAGCCACACTTGAAGGCTGCGTATTGGTCCTGCAGGAAGTGCCCGGGATCCGGGTGAGCGTGTACACCGCGGCCTGTGCCTGATACCAGCTGCAACTCTGTCCCGATACCTTTGCCACCCCCCATGGCCGATGTGCTCATCCTGCCGGAGACCCAAGAACGGTCAACCCGTTTCGAGGCCTTGATCCCACAACTGCGTGCGTTGGTCGGTGCGGAACCGGATCCAGTAGCCAACATGGCCAACGTCGCCGCTGTGTTGAAGGAAGCATTCGGATGGCATTGGGTCGGCTTCTACCGGGTCGTGGGTGAGGAACTGGTCCTTGGACCGTTCCAAGGACCGCTAGCGTGCACGCGGATCACATTCGGCAAGGGGGTCTGCGGAACCGCTTGGAAGGAGGACCGGACCGTTCTGGTGCCCGATGTGGACCGGTTCCCGGGCCATATCGCCTGTAGCGCGTTGAGCCGTTCGGAGATCGTGGTACCCATTCACGATGGAACGGACCGGGTCGTGGCCGTGCTCGACATCGACAGTGTGGTGCTTGCTGATTTCACGGACCAGGACCGCAAGCACCTTGAGGAGATAGGCACCCTCCTTGATAAGCTCTTCGCATGAGGTTGGTACTCGCGTGGTCCAGCTTGGTGTCCCTTCTGTTCGGATGTGCGAGCGTGCAGAACATCACCGGCGGCGAGCAGGATACGACCCCTCCGAAGTTGATCGCAGCGACACCCCCGGACCGGAGCACCCGTTTCGATGCACCGGCCATTCTTCTGGAATTCGACGAACGCGTGCAATTGGACCGTGTCCGTGACCGCATGTTGATCTCTCCACCCTTGACCATCGCACCCGATGTACGGCTGGCCGGACCTCGGGGTGTGGAGATCAAGTTGAACGCTCCGTTGGAACCGGCGACCACCTACACCTTCAACCTGGGTGATTGTGTGAAGGACCTGACCGAAGGGAACACCGCCCCGGGGCTCTCGTATGTGGTAAGCACAGGTGATGAGTTGGACAGCGCATGGTTCGCGGGGACGGTGTCGAACGCCTTCAGCGGCCAGCCTGAGAAGGAGATGATGGTGGGCTTGTACGCGCCGGACGATACGGCCGCTTTCCGCAGGGACCGCCCGGCCTATATGACCCGGACCGACGCCTCCGGTCGGTTCATGATCTCCAATCTACCATTCGGCCGGTTCAGCGTATTCGCCTTGCGCGACAAGAACGCCAACTACCGCTATGACCTTCCGAATGAGGAGATCGCATTCCAGGACAGCACCATCTCGATCACATCCGAGGACACCGTGCATCGGTCGTACCCGCTGCGGTCCTTCCTTCCCGCCAGTACCCGACAACTGGTACGCAGCTATTCCGTGAGCGCGGATGGTGCACTGGAACTTGTGATGGCAAGATCGGTGGACAGCATCACCTTGCGCGACGTGGCACGCACCGGGGGTGAACTTCGGTGGACATCGGAGTTCAATGCCACCAGGGATTCGCTCTTGATGTGGCCATCGGACACCACCTTGCTCGGCGAGGGCATGTATGAGGTGATCGCGGATCAACAGGTCCTGGATACGCTTCGCTACCGACCTACACGCAAGATGGCATACCATACGGGGCTGTCGGCCGACCTGGTCGAGGAGGATGATCGCATCAGCATCCGGCTGCGGAGCAGCAGACCCGTCGCTGCGGTCGATAGTGCACGGATCGATCTCCAACGCGACAGCTCAGCGGTTCCCTTCCTCCTGGAGCCGGATGGTGAGCGAAGCCTTCGCATCCGGTTCGAAGCCAACAGCGGGTCCTCCTATCGACTCCTCGTCCTGCCAAAAGCGGTGCGCGACATGATCGGTGGAACGAATGATACCCTGAGGGCGGTTCTGGGCGTTGCTGATGAGAAGTCTTTCGGTTCTCTCCGAGTGAAGCTCTCGGGCCTGGACACGGACGATCGCTACCTGCTGCAGGTGCTCGATGGTCAGCAACGGATCCAGCAGGAGATGATCGTTTCGGCCGCGTCACCGACCGCCACATGGCAACGGCTCTCTCCCGGACCGCGTACGCTCCGCCTTGTGCACGACCGCAACGGGAACGGTCATTGGGACACGGGTGAATGGTCCACCCTGGACCAACCGGAACGGACCTGGTACAATCCCGAACAGGTGAACATCCGTGCCTCATGGGACGTCAAGATCGATTGGTCCCTGGACGCGCCTACGACCCCTTCCGGGACGGGTCGATGAGCGCAGGAACCCTGGATCCGCAGATCACGTAGAACGCCCGCTACCACCCGCACTCTTCGGTGGTCGACGATGAGGCTTAGCGCATTCCCATTCCATGAGGTATATCGGTGGAACCGGATCACTTTCCTGTTCACCGTCCTGCTATTGACCCACGCGGCGATCGCACAGCAAGCGACGCAGGTGCCCACACGCGGGAAACGGTTCTGGACCGGCTTCATGCAGAATGGCTTCGGTGCACAGGGGATCAAGCTGCACATCCTCGGCACCAATGCGACTTCGGGGACCGTGAGCATGCCCCTGACGGGCTGGAGCGTTCCCTTCAGCGTGTCGACGAACGGCGTGGCCGTGATCGATATTCCCACATCGGCCGAGAACACCGGTTCCGGTACCGTTGCCAACAAGGGCATCCTCATCCAGGCCTCGGACAGTGTGAACGTCCTCGCCAGCAGCTTCCAGAACTTCACGCACGACGTCTCCCAGGTGCTACCCGAATCGGCATTGGGCAACCGTTACCGCGTGGACGCCTATCAGGGCCTCCCCAACTTCAACAACCTCCACAAGAGCGAACTGTTGGTCGTGGCCAGCCAGGATGGCACGCAGGTACGGATCACCCCTTCCGTGAACACGTTCAGCGGCCAGCCTGCCGGTGTTCCGTTCGTGGTGACGCTGAACGCCGGTCAGACCTACCAATTGCAGGCCGCCACCGACGCGCTTGACCTTACGAACACCGTTGTGGAGGCGACCGCTGCCAGTGGTTCCTGTCGACCATTCGCCGTTCTCGGTGGCTCCATGTGCGCCACCGTGCCAGGCGCCTGCCAAGCCTGCGATGTCATCTTCGAACAACTGATACCGACCGTCGCTTGGGGCACACGCTACTACACGGCGCCGATCCATGGGGTGAACACCAGCACCTATCGGATCATGGCCGAATTCGATGGAACATCCATCTCGATCAACGGTGGCGCGCCGATCAACTTGAACGCCGGTCAACGACATGAGGCTAACGGGAGCACGGCCCCGGTATGCATCGTGGCCAGCCAGCCGGTGAGCGTTGTCCAGCTGATGGAGGGTTACAGCTGCGCAGGGAATGGCGATCCTTCGATGTGGCTGGTGTCTCCGGCGGAGCGTTTGTCGCGGCAGGTGGCCTGGAACACCTCCCCCTCCTCATTGATCACCCAGCACAGTGTGAGCGTGGTGGTGCCGGTAGCCGCCGTCGGTCAACTCACCCTGGATGGTACGGTCGTTCCAGCCGGACAGTTCCAATCCTATCCGGGATGCAACGACCGTAAACATGTGAAGTTGACCGTCCAACCGGGTAGACATGTGCTTGCCGCTTCCTCCGGCCTGCAGGCCTACATGGTGGGTACCGGCTATGGTGAGAGCTATGCGGCTTCGGTGCACGACATCCGCAGTGTGTCCGTCCCACAGGACAGCACGATCTGCGGTGGCGGTCCGCTCACGCTCAACGCACCCGAACCGCTCAACAACGCGACGTGGACGGAAGCAGCCGCGCCGAACATGATCATTGCGACTGGCAATAGCTACAGCTTCACTCCCGTGCAATCAGGGAGCTATACCGTGACAGGCACCCTCCCGCTCAGTGGATGCCAACGCAGCTTCACCTACAACGTGGGCCTGCCACTCACGATCCCGACCTGGCTCACCGCGAACGATGAGCCGGAGATCACGATCTGCCAATACGAATCCGTACACCTGGCCCTCGTTCCGCCACCGGATCCGGCCTGGTTCGATATCCAATGGACCCCCGGCTTCTCGTTGAACAACGACACCATTGCCGACCCGGTGGCGACCCCGATGACATCCACCTGGTACCGCGCCCGGGTCTTCAGCCCGAGCGGCTGCGGCGATCTGGATGACAGCATCCGCGTGAACGTGATCCCGGCGAGCATCATCGAACTGGAGACCTTCGCCCAGCCGGCCGCAGTGTGTGCGGGGAACACGGTGCAGCTCAGCAGTCGGGCTTTGCGCGCCTTGACCACGGACCTCTTCGATGGCGCGCCGGGCAATGGATGGACCGCCATCCAAGGTGGCACTGTGAGCGATATCTGTGGAAGTACGAGCGGAATGGCGCTCTACTTCAACGGTGCAGGTCAGCGGTATGCCCAGACGACCGGCTTCAATACCACAGGCGGTGGATCGCTCCGCTTCCAATTGAAGATCGCGAACGGAACGGCTCCTTGTGATGACGCCGATACCGGTGAGGATATCGTGCTGGAGTATTCCACCAACAACGGATTGAACTGGAACCTGATCGCGACCTACAACGAGGCCGGCTACCCGAACTTCACTCCGCTGGACGTGCCGATACCGGCCGCCGCTCAAGCCGCGAACACCATGTTCCGGATCCGCCAGCTCGCCCACAACGGGGCCGGGCATGACAACTGGGCGATCGATGACTTCCTCCTCGGCCGGTATGACAACAACTACCTGAACTATTCCTGGAGCCAACCCGGCACCCTGAACAACGCGGGCATCCACAACCCGGTGGCCACACCCAGCGCATCAGGCTGGTACGTTCTGAACGGTACCGATCCTCTGGGAAGTTGTGTCTATCATGACTCCGTGTATGTGCAGGTGGATCCCGCCTTCACGATCTCGGTCACACCGAACATGACGCTGTGCGCGGTGGCCGGTACGACCATCACGGCCACACCTTCCTCCGGAAGCAACGTGACCTACACCTGGTCACCTGACAATGGAACCTTGAGCGCGACGAACGTGCAGTCGCCAGTCGCCACACCGACCACCACCACGACCTACCAGGTGACCGCGGCATCGGGCATCGGTTGCACCGCATCCGGCCAGGTGACGATCACCGTCGGGCAATTGCTCAGCGTGAACGTCACGAGCGCCAACGACACGCTCTGCCAGGGAGGATCGGTCCAATTGAACGCCTCAGCGGCCGGTGGATCGGGACTGACCTATGCCTGGACGGGAGCTGGTCTGAACAACAGCAGCACTCCCAACCCCATCGCCACACCGGCACAGACCACCACCTACACCTGCACGGTGACGCACACGGCCAGTGGATGCAGCCTGAGCCAGAGCGTGACCGTTGTGGTGACCACGGGGTACACGGCCGATGTGGGTCCCGATCAAACGCTGTGCACCACGCTCGGCCATCAGCTCAGCGTGCAACACAACGTGCCTAACCCGACCTATGCCTGGAGCCCGGCTTCGAACCTCAACGCCGCCAACATCCAGTCGCCGACCATCATGAACGAAGGCACGGCCACATACAGCGTTACCATCACCGATGCGAACGGATGTGCCGTGAACGACCAGATCGTGATCACACGCGCCTTCGCCGGCGTTCCGACACAAGGCAGTGCCAGTGCGTGTGTGAACACCCCTCCTACGTTGACGGCCCCGGTCACGGGCAGCAGCTATCAGTGGTCCACGGGGCAGACCACGCAGAGCATCCAACCCAATGCTTCCGGCCCTCACACGGTGACGATAACGAACGCACAAGGCTGTCAGCATTCAACGACGTTCAACGTCACCCTGCATCCATTGCCCGTCGTGGACCTGGGGGCGGACCTTTCGCTCTGCGGCGTACAGCAGATGGCACTGGACGCCGGGAACCAAGGCTCCTCGTATCTCTGGAACAACGGGGCTACCAGCCAGCAGCTCATGGTCACGGCGAGTGGCAACTACACCGTGCAGGTGACATCCGCTCAAGGCTGTGTGGCCAATGATGGGATCATAGTCGCTCTCAATGCGATGCCGATCGATGCGTTGACCGATGTGACCAGCTGTGCGAGCGAACCGGTCACGTTGAACGCAGGCAATCCCGGATCCACCTACGCCTGGAGCAACGGTGCCACCACATCCTCCATCCAACCCATCACGAGCGGAACCTACTCCGTGACGGTGACCACCGCACAGAACTGTTCGGCGACATTCGACGCCCTGGTGGATCTGCTGCCCGTCATCACGGTGGACCTTGGCCCGGACACGACGATCTGCGCAGGGACCAGCATCGTGCTGGACGCTGGAAACGCCGGCGCAAGCCATGTCTGGAGCAATGGTGCGACAACTTCGAGCATCACGACAAGCACGGCAGGGACCTACTCGGTAACGGTGAGCAACGGAGCCTGCACCGCGACTGACACACGCACCGTGATCGTGGAAGAGAGCCCCACCGATGTCCTGGTGGATGTGACCCGATGCATCGGCGAGGACATCATCCTGGATGCCGGCAACGATGGCTCCTCCTACGCGTGGAGCAATGGTGCCAGCACACGGACCATCGCGGTCCAGTCCAACGGCACGTACTCCGTGACCATCACCAACCCGGCCGGATGCAGCGCGACCTACGATGCCGTTGCCCAGTTCGTCGCACCTCCCGTTGTCGAACTCGGCACGGACACCACCCTGTGCGATGGCCGGATCCTTCACCTCGATGCCGGCAACCCAGGAAGCACTTACGCTTGGAGCAATGGAGCCGTCACAAGGACCATCCCGGTCAGTCGAGCTGGGAACTACTCCGTGATGGTGAGCAATGGCTACTGCCAGCGCACTGATGACATCAATGTGCTCTTCAACCCCTCACCCGTGCAGATGGCCACGCGCCAGTTCCACACCTGCCTTGGTGAGGACGAACAGTATGTCCGGATCGACGCCGGGAACCCCGGATCGCAGTACGACTGGAACACCGGTGAACAGTCACGCGTGATCCTCGCTGGTGCCTACGGCTGGTACGTGGTGGAGGTGACCAACCAGTTCGATTGTGCCGCTCGTGATTCCGCCCAGGTGATCGAGTACTGCCCATCAGCCATCTTCATTCCGAACACCTTCACACCGAACGGCGATGGAACGAACGATGTCTTCATCCCCGTTGGCAAGAACATCGCAACGATGCACTTGTTGATCTTCGACCGTTGGGGCAACCTGCTCTTCGAAAGCGACGATCCCACCATGGGCTGGGATGGCACCTATGCAGGCTCGGTGGTGAAGAACGACATCTACGTGTGGCGCCTGAACTACAAGTTCCAGGACAAGGACGGAACCCTTGGCATGGAGCAGGAGCAGATGGGCCACATCCAGGTGCTCCGCTAGGCCTTCAGCTCGAAGTCGTCGGCCTCCATGGCCACCGGGAACTTCGCCCGGAAGTCCTCCAACGCGTTCCGGTCGAACCTGGCGGTCGTCATGCCCTCCTGTGAAGCCTCGACATGCGCAATGATCGCTCCGCGCGGGTCGATGACCGCACTATCGCCGCTGTAGTGGATGCCCTTGCCATCCATGCCCACGCGGTTCACGCCAGCCACATAGCATTGGTTCTCGATCCCCCGCGCGATGAGCAACTGACTCCACGGGAAGCGCCGCGCCTCCGGCCAGTTCGCCACGTAGAGGATCGCGTCGTAGTCGCCGCGGTTACGCGCGAAGACAGGGAAACGTAGATCGAAACAGATCTGTAGCAGGATCCGCCAGCCGCGCCACTCCACCACCACTCGTTCCTTACCAGCGCTGTAGTGATCGGTCTCGTTCGCGAACCGGAAGAGGTGCCGCTTGTCATAGACCGTCACCTCGCCATCAGGCTTCACGAAGAGTCCGCGGTTGAAACACCTTCCACCTTCGGTGATGATCACACTGCCATAGAGCGCGGCATCCAATTCCCGCGCCTGCTCCTGCATCCACACGACCGTGGGACCGTTCATCTCCTCGGCCAGTTCGTTGCTGCGCATGCTGAAGCCGGTGGTGAACATCTCGGGCAGGACGATGAGGTCGGTCACGCCTTTCAAGGTGGAAAGCATGTCATCGAACATCGCACGGTTCGCATCCGCATCCTCCCAATGGAGCATGCTCTGGACAAGGGTCGCTCTCAGATCCGGCATAGTTTCTCGATCGCGGCATCCAAGGTAGCCTCCTGCTTGGCGAAGCAGAAGCGCAGCAAGTGTAGACCACTCGCCGGCTCCTTGTAGAAGGGTGAGAGTGGGATGGTCGCTACACCGAACTCCCGCGTCACGCGTTGCGCGAAATCCAGGTCGTTCTCGTCGCTGATGGCACTGTAGTCCGCGGTCTGGAAATAGGAGCCCTCGCAGGGCAGCAACTTGAATCGCGATTTCTTCATGCCTGCCGCGAAGCGATCGCGCTTAGCCTGATAGAATGCCTGCACCTTCAGGTAGTTGGCCGGGTCCTCCAAGTATTCCGCGAGCGCCATCTGCATCGGCGTGTTCACACTGAAGACGTTGAAC
>JAGQVR010000138.1 GCA_020437875.1 Flavobacteriales bacterium | reverse complement strand
GTACCTGCGCACCGACAAGAAGCGCTTCAGCGAGCTGCGCAAGCTCATCCCCGGCATCACCGAGAAGATGCTGAGCATGCAACTGCGGCAGCTGGAGAAGGACGGCTTCATCAGCCGCACCGTGCACGCCGAAGTGCCGCCGCGCGTGGAGTACGCGCTCACCGCGCACGGGAAGACGCTGCTGCCCCTGCTCGAGGAGATCGCCAAATGGGGCCGCTTGATGGGCAAGAAGTTCGGGACGGTGGAGAAGGTGGAACGGCCAGTGAAGAAGAAGAAAGCCATGCGCCAGAAGGCAATGGCTTAGCTCATCCGACCCTACCTTGGCGGGAACGAACACGATCCCATGTCACGACACGTCACCGGCATCGGCGGCTTCTTCTTCCGCTCGGACGACCACAAGGCATTGGCCAAGTGGTACAACGACCACCTCGGCATCAACGATCAGGAGCACGGTTGGATCTGGCAGCAGGACGCCGGGCCCACGGTGTTCTCGCCCTTCAAGCGCGACAGCGACTACTTCGATGCGAAGCAGCAATTCATGCTGAACCTGCGCGTGCAGGACATCGATGGCCTGCTGAAGAAGCTGGAGGCCGCCGGCGTGCGCATCGATCCCAAGCGGCAGGACGAGGACTATGGACGCTTCGCTTGGGTGTACGACCCGGAGGGGAACAAGATCGAGTTGTGGGAGCCGAAGGGGTGAACCGCTTTCTCCACGACCGGTTCCGACCTAATTTCGGGGCATGAAGGAGATCATCTTCATAGTCAGCGAGTCGCCGGAAGGTGGATTCGAAGCCCGCGCGCTGGAGCATTCCATCTTCACCGATGGCGATGACCTGGAGCAACTGAAGGCAAATGTGAAAGACGCCGTGGCGACGCACTTCGAGGCCGATCAAATGCCGAAGGTGATCCGCCTGCACATGGTGAAGGAGATCGTGATCGCGGCATGAGGATCCCGCGCGACCTCACAGGCAAGGAACTTATCAGGGCCCTGGCCAAGTTGGGGTACGAAGTGACTAGGCAAAGCGGATCCCACATGCGCCTGACCACTTCGCGCAACGGAACGCATCACATCACCATTCCGGACCACCGACCTATCAAGGTCGGCACGCTTGCCGGAATTCTCGGGGACATCGCGACCCATCATCACATGACGCGCGAGGAGTTGCTCGCACTGCTCTTCTAGCGTTCGGTGCATGACCGTCGAGGCATCCATCACCATCAACGCCTCCAAGGCCGCGGTCTGGGCCGCGACCACCGACATCGCGAACCTTGCCCAGCTCCTCAGCACCGTCTTGCGGATCGAGGTGGTCTCACGACCTGCGACCGGTCTGGAAGGGCTGAAATGGAAGGAGACGCGCATGCTCTTCGGCAAGGAGGCTACCGTGGAGAAGTGGATCACCGAGGCGAAGGAGAACGAGTACTACACGACGCGAGCGGAACAGGATGGCTTCGTCTTCATCACTACGAACCGCGTTTCCGGCGGCGATGGCAATGTCACGCTCACCGGCATCCATGAGACGCTACCTCAAGGATTCGTCGCGAAACTGAAGTCGCTGCCAATGGTCCTCTTCAAGGGCGTGATCAAGAAGGCGATCCTGCAGGACCTGAACGATGTAAAGAAGGCAGTTGAGGGCATCGACTGGGAACCTATCGATCGAAAAGAACTCGACGTACTTATCGCCGATGGACTCGCAAGAGCTCCAGCTGAACACCAGACTCTGTTCAACGGTGTCGCCATTGAACCCGCCAAATGGCGGCTGACTCCATGGGGCGACATGGGTGGTGGCTTTTGGGCTGTTGCCGTCATGGAAGACCGGGTACTCTGGTACAACGATATCGAAGAGGGTTTCAACGTGTCGCGCTTCGAGATCAACGGCACGATCCCTTCAACGGAATACTGGTGCAACCAGAGTGAACTGCATCATGCCATTCCAGCTCTTGCCGGACAACCGCAGGGAAAATTCGGCCCACCTCAGCCTCTTTGATCGGAACATCACAGCATGCGCCCCCTCCGCTTCTCCATCAACGTCACCTTGGACGGCTGCTACGATCACACCGTGGGGATCGCGGACGCCGATCTGCATCGCAATGCCATGGAGTACATCGCTGGTTGTGATGCCCTGCTCCTGGGCCGAGTGACCTATGGCATGATGGAAGGAGCCTGGCGCTTGCCGCCGAGCGGCATCTGGCCCAGCTGGATGGAACCGTGGATGCATCCCTTCGCGAAGACGATGCACGAGGCGAAGAAGTACGTGGTGTCGAACACGTTGAAGGAGGTCGATTGGAACTCGGAAATCGTGGGAGGTGATCTGGTGCAGTTCGTGAAGCAGCTGAAGCAGCAGCCGGGCAAAGGCATCGGCGTGGGCGGCGTGCACCTCGCACAGGCCTTGACGGAACTCGACCTCATCGATGAATACCAGATCGTCGTTCATCCGCGCATCGTGGGTCGCGGGCCCACACTGTTCGCCGGGATGTCGAAGATGGTGGACCTGAAGCTCGTGGGCCGGGAGGAGTTCAGCTCAGGCGCGGTGGCGATGCGGTATGAGGTGAAGCGCTAGCCACGGTCCTTATAGAACGATCGGCACCGCAATGCCCAGAGGGCCGGTCCGAATGGTCAGGGCTTGTCCCGGAGCGCATCCTCTTCGCAACTTCGCACCATGCCCCGCCCGAGCCGGACGCCCAAAGCGCCTTCCTCCATGCTTTCGGGGGGCATCCGTTTCGCCACGGCACAAGCGCTGCTCGACTTTCTGCCTTCTGATGAACGGATACTGATGGAGCAATTGCGCGAGTTCATCACCAGCGAAGCTCCTGAACTGCGCGAACGGCTCTCCTATAACATCCTGGCCTACCGATCACGCCTGGATGTGTGCTTCATCTGGCCGGCGTCCGTGCTGTGGGGTGGCAAGAAGACCTATGACGGCGTTCGTTTCGGCTTTTCCCACGGTAACCTCCTCTCCGACCCGCACGGTTACCTGGATCGCGGTACTCGGAAACAGGTCCTTTGGCGCGACCTGCAGCAACTCACTCCAACGGACGCACGCCTGCTGCGGCAATTGCTGCACGATGCTATGGAGCGGGACAGGGAGCGTGCCTCGGGACTGCGCTAAACAGAACCGGCGCCGCTTTCACTTCCGCAAGATGCTCTCCATCTTCTTCCCTTTCGCCAGTTCATCCACCAACTTGTCCAGGTAGCGGATCTTCTGCATCAGCGGGTCCTCGATCTCCTCGACCCGATAGCCGCAGATGACGCCCGTGATGAGGCCTACGTTCGGGTTGAGCTTGGGGGCCTTGGCGAAGAAGGTCTCGAAGTCAGTCTTCTTCTCGAGCACTGTGGCGAGACCCTTCTCCGTGTAGCCCGTGAGCCAGTGGATCACGGTGTGCAGCTCCTCCTTGGTACGGCCCTTCTTCTCCACCTTGGTGACGTAGTGCGGGTACACACTGGCGAAGGCCATCTTGAAGATGCGGTCGTAGTTGGCTCCGGGTTTCATCGGCACAAAGGTGGCAACCCGGATCAATAGTCCTGAACCCCAGTGACAAAGCGATCGCCAAATGCACCTGCGCGATCAATTGAAGGCATGTTCCCTACAACTCATCGCGGGTTACGGACGATCCGTTCCGCGACCTGATCAAGTGCAGCCGAGCGATGGTCGCTCAAGTTCGTAGAACGAGCGTTCCATGGGATCAAGCGATCAACCAACTCCGGGCTTTGATCATCCGGCCCGAACAAGCCAACAAACACCCGGGAAAAGCCTTGGATCATCCCCGACCATCGATCGGTCGGCGCTGTTCGGTAACCGAAAAGCCAGCACTTCCGTTACAGGGCAGCAAGAACCAGCGACCATGAAACTCGTCAAGACCGACCTGCGTGGCCTGAACGCCCTCCAAATGCTGATGCGCGCACGTATCGTGCGTAATTGCATGAAGGATAACCCGCTCTTCCCGGCACCTACGCCCACCATGCCTGATTTCGAGGCGGCCATTGATGCGCTCAACCATTCGGTGATCGCCACCCATGACGGCGGAAGCAGGGGAGAGTATATCATGAAGCAGCAGAACCTGGAGCAGGTGGCGACCATGATCAAGTCACTGGCCACCTATGTCTCCTTCATTGCGCAAGGAGATGCCTTGGTCATAGCGGACGGTGGATTTGAACAACGCCGTGCCTCCAAGCGCATCAATAGCCTTGCCCAACCGAAAGGCCAGCGCGCCCGGAGCGGACCGCTGCCACGCACCATTGATGTGCGTTGGGACCCGGTGCACGGTGCACGCATGTACAAGCTGCACATCAACAAGGGCTATGCCCACACGGAGGGGGAAACCCGCTTCGAGCTGAGCACCAAGTCCCGCTGCCGGATCGAAGGTCTGGACCCACTGGAGTACTACACCATCCGGGTGCAGGCCATCGGCACCCGGACGAACAGCCCGCTGAGCGGCACAGCCGTTGCCCTCTCCGTGGGAATGAAGGCGGCATGAGCAGCTCGGATGCTCACCGACCTCCGCGAGTGATCCGGCAAAACCTTGCACGCATGCGCCGTTGAGGCCGGAGTACTTTTCGCACGGGACCGCATGGATCGGCACGAACCACGGTCTTGGTGACCGAACGCAGGGTCTCCTCGTGCCTCGGAAGACCCTGCGAAGGCTTGGACGATGAGGCGGGGCATGGTGCCGTTCACGGTTTCGCAACGATCAACCTCGACGACCATCGCGAGCCATCAGAGTAGACCGATGCGATGTACATCCCGCTAGCCAATCCTGGAGGAATTGCGAAGCGCGTATTCAACTCACCATGAGCCACGGGGAGCAACTGCGCGCTAATGAGCCTACCGGACATGTCATGGAGTTGACCCGCGACGCTTTCAATCGTTACAGGCAATCCTCCCAAACTGATCCACAATTCCTCACCCGAACTGGGGTTCGGCCCAAGATTGAGCACTCCATTGCCGATAACAATTCCCTGATCGGAGTACTCGATGGATTTCGCGTACATACCTCCATTCGTATACGCCACAACTACTCGTCCCTGCCCATCCGTCTGGAACCATTTGTCTCCCTGAAAATCCGAGAAGGACGTAGTGAAGCGCTCGCTGCCCACACTCTGCCAATACGCACCGTTCCATCGTCGTATGGTCGCACGTCCGTGGTCCAAGCCTCCTAAAACGAGATCGTTGTGGTCATCCATCGCAAGTTGAACAAACCCGGACACACCATCCCAGTAAGGCACCACCATTTCCCACGCGGTACCATCCCATTGTATTATCGCGCCATTGCTAGCAACAATAGGGCGATCGTCAGCATCCAAAATGAGGTCACCGAAGGCGGAATACGACGAGGCGCTGGAAAGGGGCGGTAACTGAATCCATGTGGTTCCATCCCATCGCACTACGACCGTTCCGCCGATGGAAGTGTGATGGAATCCGATGGTCGGGAACCCCATTGAGTCCAACGCGAACCCCATTCTTCCCTTCGCCCAAACACTTGGGAATTGACCAACGTTGTTCCAAGTAGCGCCATCCCAGCTAACCACGTTGATGCGGTAGTAGTCCTCGATGTTGATAGGGATCTTGTAGGCGATCACCGGCTTGAAGCCCGGCGCCATACCTAAGCTGAGCCCCCAAGAGTAAACACCATTGAAACCCAAAGGACCAATGGACACCCAGCTATCGCCATTCCATTGCATAACGGATATGCCATTATTAACATTGTCCGCGTAGGCTACAATCGGACGTCCCAGCGAATCCAGCACCACATCGTGGTGGGCGGAATAGCCAGCAGAGAAACCCGCTTGGCCGACCATCTCCCATTCGTTATCATTCCATCGCTGAACAGCCGTGCGACCCTCATTCGACGGGTCAGAATACGCCACAACAATCTCATGAGCTGCGTTCATGGCCAGGCCTGTGTAATATGCTCCCCTGGTCGAAAACCCTCTTTCTCCGTACTCCAACCATTCCGTTCCATCCCAGCGTTGCACACATGAACGCCAGCCAAGGCCATATGCTTGGCAAGCAACGATTGGATCACCATTCGTGTTAAACGCGATCGTTGCATAGTCCGGCCCAATTAGCGGATCGACGTAACAAATAAGTTCCCAAATCGAGCCGTTCCAACGTCGCAAGAGCGTGCCGTCGTCATAGTCACGGTAGAAGAGGATCAGATCGCCGTCTGGACCTACTTCGATATTCACACCGGAGCAATTGCCCACCGAAATCCCTGCAGGACCAAGAGTCTCCCACAAAGTGCCGTTCCATCGCTTAACAATGGGCCTATCGCCAAACATCCAATTGGATAGAACTACAACGGGATTGGCTCCATCATCTACGGCCATGTCTGTATAACTGACAACCACATTCCCAAGATCGATTGGGGGCAGCGCTTCCCATATCGCACCGGTCCAACGATGGATCTTTGTCAAGTGGATACCTGGGGGGGGCGGGTGATAAGCCACAACCGGATTACC
The DNA here is from genome assembly GCA_020437875.1 of Flavobacteriales bacterium. Taxonomy (GTDB): domain Bacteria; phylum Bacteroidota; class Bacteroidia; order Flavobacteriales_F; family PHOS-HE28; genus PHOS-HE28. The sequence continues at coordinate 1,114 of JAGQVR010000138.1, read as the reverse complement.
AGATGGGTCCAATGACAGACGGAGACCGGACAAATCCGGATCAGAAAAGCTCTCATCACCGATTATTTCCCAAGCGCTTCCAGTCCATCGCTTGACGACGATGTGCCGATCCAGAGATTGATCGATATAGGCTACTATGAAACTCCCACTGACATCCCTAGCAAGCTTAACAGCCGTAATCCCTCCGGATGAGAACCCATCCACTCCAACCGAAACCCAGATGGTCCCATTCCAGCGTCTCACAATAATCCGGTCGCCGTTATCCGGATCGCTACCCGCCAGCACTGGATTCCCTCCTTCATCCAACACCATATTCGACTGGATCGCCCCGTCGGTAAAGAATCCATCCGAACCGAGCGCGATCCACTTTACACCGTCCCAACGCCTTACATGGTATTCTCCATCCACACCATAGTCCAAGGCCGCTATGACGGGATTGTTATTGGCATCAATAGCAAGCCTGGGGTAGTAAGCCTTCCCGACGGAAGGCCAATTCCAATCGTTTGGCCCAAGCGGCTTCCAGTCTTGAGCGAAAACGCAAAGGGACAAGCCCGTCAGCGCTATCGAGAGAAGAATGGAAATTCTTGATTTCATGCTATCCATCTGACTCCCTTAGCGAAAGATAGACGACCGGATGTCACGTGCAGCATTCCGCGTGAGCGATTGGAGCGGCACCCCGCAGCGAGGAACGAGCGAGGAGTACAGCGGAAAGCGCGACCCCGGCTGCATTTGAGCCGGGGGCACGCCCTAATGCTTCAATTCAAATTCAAGTACGCCCCCAGCCCGTGCACGCCGCCTTCGCGCCCGTAACCGCTTTCCTTGTAGCCGCCGAAGGGTGAGGTGGGATCGAACTTGTTGTAGGTGTTGGCCCAGATGACGCCCGCGCGCAACTTGCTGGTGAGGTTGAAGATCTTGCTGCCCTTGTCCGTCCACACGCCGGCGCTGAGGCCGTAGGGCGTGTTGTTGGCCTTCTGGATCACCTCGTCCACGGTGCGGAAGGTCTGCACGGCGAGCACAGGGCCGAAGATCTCCTCCTGCGCGATGCGCGCGCTCTGCGCCACGTTGAGGAAGAGCGTGGGGCGGCACCAAAATCCCTTAGTCGGCAAGTCGCAAG
>JAGQVR010000137.1 GCA_020437875.1 Flavobacteriales bacterium | reverse complement strand
GCACATGGATGATCTCCTCGCCCGGCGGCATCACCAGGCGGTAGGTCTCATCGATGAGCGCATCGATGTCCGGCTGGGTGATCTCCTCCTCGAGGCTCTCACGCATCTTCATACCGCGGTGCTGCATGCTGCGGATGTGCTGACCGGCGATGCCCACGTTCACCGTACCGATGTCGACACCGGCGTTGTCGCCGGCCTCACGCACGGCGGCTTTGATGCTCTCCACGGTCTTCTGGATGTTGGCGACCACGCCGCGGCTCACACCGTCGCTCTTGGCCTTGCCCATGCCGAGGATCTCGATCTTCCCCTGCTCGTTCTTCCGCCCGACGATGCAGGCGATCTTCGTCGTTCCGATGTCGAGTCCGGCGACGATGTCTTGGTTGTGGTCCATGGTGTTCGTGGAGTGTTAGGGCGTTGTTCGTTTGGTGCATACGACCTGGTCGGCGTAGCGCAGGTCGATCCGCGCATAGTTCCGCCACCCGGCCTGGGGTATTCCTTGTTCGTAGAAGATCCGCAGCTTCTCGAAGCGCTGTGCCAGTTCGGTGCCATCGCCGAGGAGGATGCGCTGGCCACCGATGCGCGGCACCAGCTCGAAGTCACCTTCGGCGGTCACCACCACTTGATCGATGAGGGCGTTCCAGAAGGGATCGACGGTGATGTACGCCGCAAGTCGATGGATGTCGTCCAGGTGGGTCCCCGGAACCCGGTCACCCATGACGTACACGTTCTGAACGCCATCCGCGGTGACCGTTCCGTCGCTTACTCCGGTCACCACGAGCACGCGCGCCGTGTAATCCGGGCTGGTGGGCATGGTCCATCCCTCCCGGTCGATGTAGAACGAATCGCCGTTCCGGTCGAAGACGCGAACGATGGGGACACGCTGCTCCACGCGGGCATGCAGCCTGCCGTCCATGGTGTGATAGACCTGCGCCCTGGCCACGCTCGGGATGCTCTTCAGGCGTTCCTCGATCGTGGTGATGTCCACATCCCCGGTGGCCGATCCCATCACCGCCGTACCCTGATCCAGCACTTCCTGGCGCACGGAACGCTCGTCGATGAAATGAAGGCCTTCCCCACTTTCCACGATGACCTCGAGGTCCGAGATGGGTGTACGGTCAGCGGTGCGCTCCACGAAACCAAGTGCCACGATCACCCCGATGACCGCTAGCGCGATACCGACAGGACGTAGGATCCGTTTCAGCTTCTTCATGATCGGTAGCGTTCGTTCAAGATCGTTTCGATCCGGGGTACGAGACGATCGATGTCCCCGGCCCCAAGTGTGACCACCACCTGCACGTCGCGCTGGCGCAATTCCTCCAGGAGGCCTTCGCGTGTCACGCATTCCTTCACTTCCATCGGCACCTGTTCCAACAACCAGTGCGAGGTGATGCCAGGCAGGGGTTCTTCGCGCGCCGGATAGATGTCAAGCAGGAGCAGCTCATCCAGTGCGGAAAGGCTGCGACCGAAGTCCTTGGCGAGGTCGCGTGTACGCGAGAAAAGATGTGGCTGGAAGATCCCCGTGATGCGTTTGTCCGGGTACATCTCCCTGACGCTCGCGATGCAGGCGTCCAGCTCCCTGGGATGATGGGCATAATCATCGATGTACACCACCTCCGGCCCGGCGATGCGTGTCTCGAAGCGGCGTGACACGCCACGGAAGGAATCAAGCCCAAGCCGCAACAGGTCCGCGGTGACACCCGTTCGCAGGGCCATGGTGCTCGCAGCGATGGCGTTCTCCACGTTGTGCCGTCCGGGCATGCCCAACCGCAGGTCCTTGAGCACAAGCCCTTCGGCGTACAGGTCGAAGTGATACGCCCCGCGTTCAACGCGCAGTTCTTCCGCACGCGGTTCGCCGATGCTGCCCAGGGCGTAAGTCGTCACACCCGGACGGCCGTCGAAGTGCGACGCGATCCGTTCATGCACCAGCAACGGACCGTCACCCAGCGTGGCGAAGGCGGTGTACGCCTCGAACATCGCCTCGGGCGTTCCGTAGATGTCCAGGTGGTCCGGATCCATGGCCGTGATCACCGAACCGCTCGGCTGCAGCTTGAGGAAGCTGCGATCGTACTCATCGGCCTCCACGACGTTCACCACGGCATCATCGTTCAACAGGACGTTCGTACCATAGTTCACGGCGATACCGCCCAGGAAGGCGTTGCAACGCACGCGACCAACGGTGAGCAGGTGCGCGAGCATGGTGCTCACCGTCGTCTTACCGTGTGTGCCGGCCACGGCGAGGGTCTTCTGATCACGCGTCACCATGCCAAGCACTTCGGCGCGTTTCACGATGCGCGCCCCACGTTCCTCCCAGTACTTCAGCAAGGGGCTCGAAGCCGGAACGGCTGGCGTTCGCACCACCATCACATCCGCAGGTGACGCATTGCGGAACTCCTCCGGTATCATGCGCGGGTCCTCATCGAACTGCACATCGACCCCTTCGCTCAGGAGCTGGTTCGTGAGCTCGCTGGGTGTGCGGTCATAACCGGCCACCTCGGCGCCATGCCTGCGGAAGTAGCGCGCAAGGCCGCTCATCCCGATGCCACCGACACCGATGAAGTAGAGCTTATGTCCGTTGTGCGTACTCATCCGTGAACACCACTGTTCATTTCCTTGCTCCTTCCCAGCCTGACCACTTCTGCGGCGATCACATCAGCTGCGTTCTGCACGCCCATCGCCGCGATCGCCACGCGCAAGCGCTCGAGGGCATCCTTGTCATGGATCAGTTCCAGCACGACCCGACCCAGATCCTGCACGGCATCGGCATCCTTCACCAACACGGCTGCGCCGCGATCGGTCAAGGCACGTGCATTGTGCGTTTGATGATCCTCGGCGGCGGTCGGCAATGGCACGAGGATCGCCGGCTTCTGTACCAGGCACAGCTCGCTCACACTGATGGCACCCGCCCTGGCTACGACGAGATCGGTAACGGCATAGGCGTAGTCCATCCTGCTCACGAACTCATGCACCTTGCATCCGGTGTAGTTCAACTTCGCGACGACTTCCTGCGCCTGCTTGTAGTAGGGCGTGCCCGTCTGCCAGATGACCTGGAGACCCGCGGCCTGGAAGTCCTTCAGCGCCGCTTCGATGCCACGGTTCACACCACGCGCACCCAGGCTGCCCCCGGTGACGAAGAGGACGGGCTTTCCTTCCGTCATGCCGAAAAGCTCCATGCCACGTGGTCGCTTGCCCTGCAGGCGCACCACTTCCTGCCGGACCGGGTTGCCGGTCAACAACACCTTCTCCTTCGGGAAGAAGCGGTCCATGCCGTCGTAGGCTACGCAGATCCGGTCCACCCGTTTCGCGAGATAGATATTGGTCTTGCCAGGGAAACTGTTCTGTTCCTGGATCAGGGTCGGCACCTGCATGCGCTGTGCAGCGGCGAGCAGGGGACCGCTCGCATAGCCACCCACACCAACGGCCACATGCGGCTTGAAGCTTCGCACCAGCCGGCGGGCCTTCATCATGCTGCGCAGCACGCGCCAGGGCAGGCCGAGGTTCTTCACGATGGAGCCGCGCTGGAAACCACGGATGGGAAGGCCCTCGATGGCGAAGCCGGCCGCCGGCACCTTCTCCATCTCCATCTTCCCCTCGGCACCCACGAATAGGAAGCGCGCAGCCGCATCCCGGTCGCGCACCGCGTTGGCGATGGCGATGGCCGGGAAGATGTGACCGCCGGTGCCCCCACCGGAGATCATCACCCGCAGGTCACCCTCAGGCGAATGCTGTGCGCGGTCGTTCGACATCCTTGGTAACAGGAGCTTGTTCTTCATTGCCACGGCTCACACTGAGCATGATGCCGATGGCGAGGCAGGTGAACCAGACACTCGTACCGCCCATGCTCACGAGCGGCAGCGGTTGACCGGTGACGGGGACGAGGTTGACGGCGACGGCCATGTTGATCATGGCCTGCAGGACGAGCATGAGGCCGAGGCCGATGGCTGCCAGCGCACCGAAGGGCTTCTGGCAGCTGGAGGCGATCCGCACGGCGCGGAAGAGCAGGATGAGGTAGAGCAGCAGCAGCCCGAGGCCGCCGAGGATGCTTCCGTACTCCTCGATGATGAAGGCGTAGATCATGTCGGAGTACGGATGCGGCAGGAAGTTGCGCGACTGTCCGCTACCGGGGCCGTTCGGCAGGAAACCACCGGATGCGATCGCGATCTTGGCGTGCTCCACCTGGTAGTTGGCATCGTGGTCCTCCACGCCGAACGATTCGATGCGACCGACCCAGGTGTCCAGGCGCGGCAGCAGTCCGGGCGTCGACTTCGCGAGCACGAGCAGCAGGATGAAGGCCCCGATGGCCGACCCGACGATCACCACCATATGCTTCATCGGCACCTGACCGATGAACATGATGACCAGGCATACCGTGAAGAGCACCGCTGCGGTGGAGAAGTTCGCGGGTAGAATGAGGCCGCAGATCGCACCCACGGGCACCATGAGCTTCAAGAGCACATCGCGCAGGCTCCACTCCTGACCATGGTGTTTACCCAGCACGCGCGCGAGGTAGACGATGAGCACGACCTTGGCGGGATCGCTCGTCTGGAAGCTCTGATTGATGATGGGAATGGTGATCCACCGGCTCGCATCGTTGATGTTCGACCCGAGCAGCAGCGTGAGCAACAGGAGTACGACCATCACCCCGATCAGCAATTGCGAAAGGCGCGAGTAGATCGTGAACTGCTGCTTGGCGACATAGTACATGATGGCACCGCCGGTGACCAGCATGATCCCATGCTTCATCAGGTAGTGCATGGTGCTTCCACCCTCGTGCTTGAATGCGAGGGAACTGATGGAGCTGTAGACCGCGAGCAGGCTGATCAATCCCAGGAACAGGACCGTCATCCAGATCACGCGATCGCCCTTCAGCTTATGGATCACCGTGTTCATCCTTCGTTCTCAGAGATCACGTACCGCACGTTTGAACTCCGCCCCTCGTTCCTCGTAGTTCGCGAAGCCGTTGCCGCTCGGGCATGCCGGGCTGAAGAGCACTGACTCACCCGGGCGGACCAGTTCGTTCGCGAGGAACACGGCGGTCCGCAGTTCATCGGTCACGTAGAGGTGCTCCACCGGAGCGGCACCCTCCTTCTCCACACCATCCACGGCACGACCGAAGAGCACCATCGCGCTCACCTTCTCGGTCAACAGTTCCTGCACATGTCCCTCGTCCATCTCGTTGCATACATCACCCACGATCCAGACCACCCGACCCGGCATCTGCGCGAGCGATTCCAACGAGGCATCGAGGAAGGTCGCGCGGGAATCGTTGATGAACTCGACACCATTGCACGTGGCGACATGCTCAAGCCGGTGCGGACCGGGCCCTTGTGTGGAGAGCGCGGCGCGCCGTGCGTCCACCAGCTGGCCACCAGCCAGGCGAAGCGAGGGGATCGGTTTCTTCTCTTCCATGGGTTCCGTGTATTGGATGGTCACAGTCCCTTGACAGCGGCCTTGAACCGGCGGCCGCGCTCCTCGTAGTTCTCGAACAGGTCGAAACTGGCGCATGCCGGGCTCAGCAGCACCACATCACCGGACTCGGCCATGCCGTTGGCGGTGATCACGGCCTGTTCGGCACTGGCGGCATCCACGATGGTCGGCACCACGCCGGCGAAGGCCTTGTGGACCTTGGCATTGTCCGTTCCCAGGCACACGATCGCCTTCACCTTCTGCTTCACCAGATCCATCAACGAGCTGTAGTCATTGCCCTTGTCCACCCCACCGGCGATCCAGATCACCGGCTTGTCCATGCTCTCCAGCGCGTACCACGCGGAGTTCACGTTGGTGGCCTTGGAATCGTTGATGAACTCCACGCCATGCACCATGGCCACATGCTCCAGGCGATGCTCCACGTTCTGGAAATCGCTGAGGCTTTCGCGCACGATGTCACTTCGGATCTCGAGCACACGCGCGGCGATGCCGGCCGCCATGGAGTTGTACACGTTGTGCTTCCCTTTCAGTGCGAGTTCGATGATGGACATGTGGAAGGTGGATCGGTTCGTGTTGATGTGGATGTGTTCGTCCTGCAGGAATGCGCCCTGATCGACGCTGTGTTGTATGGTGAAAGGCCAGCGCTGGGCCTTCACGGAATGCGTATGGAGCCAGGCGTTCGACTCGGGGTCGTCCGCGCAGTGGATGAAATGGTCCTTCTCCCGCTGGTTCATGGCGATGCGGAACTTGCTCGCCACGTAGTTCTCCATCCGGTACTCGTAGCGGTCGAGGTGGTCCGGCGTGATGTTCAGCAGGATCGCCACATCTGGCCTGAACGTGCGGATGCCATCGAGCTGGAAGCTGCTCAACTCGAGCACGTACCAGGACTTGTCACCGTCGGCCACGAGACCGGCGAAACTGGTGCCCACATTGCCGCCGACGGCCACGTCCAAACCGGCCTTCTTCAGGATGTGGTGCGTGAGCAGTGTGGTCGTCGTCTTCCCGTTGCTTCCGGTGATGGCGACGATGCGTCCGTTGGCATAACGATAGGCGAACTCGATCTCACTGATCACCGGTATGCCCTTCTCGCGCACGGCCCTGACCAGCGAGGCGGTATCCGGAATGCCGGGGCTCTTGACGACCTCGTCCGCCTCAAGGACACGTGCCGCCGTATGACCACCCTCCTCGAACGCGATCCCGAGCGACTTCAGCTCGTCCCGGTAGGCCGGCTTCACCGCACCGTTGTCGCTCACGAACACGTCGAGCCCACGCTGCCTCGCCAACCGCGCCGCACCGACACCGCTTTCCTGCGCACCGAGGACCACGAGCTTCTTCATCGGAGCTTGAGGGTTACGATGGAGAGGACGGCCAGCATGATGCCCACGATCCAGAAGCGGCTCACGATCTTGCTCTCGTGGATGCCCTTCTTCTGGTAGTGGTGGTGCAGCGGTGACATCAGCAGGATCCTGCGTCCTTCACCATACTTCTTGCGTGTATACTTGAAGTAGGACACCTGCGCCATCACGCTCAGGTTCTCCACGAGGAAGATCCCGCAGAGGACGGGGATCAACAGTTCCTTCCGAACGAGGATCGCCAGTGTGGCGATGATGCCGCCGAGTGCGAGGCTGCCGGTGTCGCCCATGAACACCTGCGCCGGATAGGCGTTGTACCAGAGGAAGCCGATGCAGGCACCGAGGAGGGCACCGATGAACACCGCGAGCTCACCGCTGCCCGGGATGTACATGATGTCCAGGTACTGGGCGAAGATGATGTTGCCGCTCACATAGGCCAGAATGCCCAGGGTGAGCACCATGATCGCACTGGTGCCGGTCGCCAATCCGTCCAGCCCATCCGTGATGTTCGCGCCATTGCTGACGGCGGTGATGATGAAGATGACGATGCCGATGTAGAGGAGCCACGTGTACTGCCGCGCGCCGTTCCCGAAGAGCTTCGCGAGGATCGAGGAGTAGTTCAGCTCGTTGTCCTTCACGAAGGGGATCGTCGTGTTCGGTGACTTCCGGTTGAGCATGTAGTGCTGCGTACCATCCTCCTCGGTGATGATGTGCACGTCCTGCTCATCGAACTGCTGCGCGATCACCTCCGGCACCTCCACACGCGTGCGGATCTCCGGATGGAAGTACACGGTGGCACCGATGATGATCCCCACGCCGACCTGGCCGACCACCTTGAACTTGCCGGCGAGGCC
>JAGQVR010000136.1 GCA_020437875.1 Flavobacteriales bacterium | reverse complement strand
TTTCCATGAGGAAGCTGTTTACGCTTCGTGTGTTGTTAGGTACGATGCTTCTTGGACCTGTTTCCATGAGTATCATCCAAGCTCAATATTCGTACACGACCCTGGCTAGTACGTACTCTCAGAACTTCAACAATTTGATCGCCACAGGTTCTCAAATCGTATCGGGTGGTGATCTTAATGGCATGAATACCAGTCTGAATGGCTGGTACTTCGTTGAAGCTGGAACAAATGCCAACACAACGATCAATACGGGAACAGGTTCTAGCAATAGTGGTGACACGTACAGCATTGGGGCCGCCTCGAACTCGGATCGGGCTTTGGGCGGACTACTGTCCGGGAGTTTGACATCTACGATCGGATTCTACTTCACGAATAACACCGGGTCGACAGTAAGCTCAATTGATATTTCCTACACGGGCGAAACTTGGAGAGTTGGTAGTGCTTCCCGATCGGACCGGCTGGATTTCCAGTACAGCACGGACGCGACTTCATTGACCACCGGTACTTGGACAGATTTTGACGCGTTGGATTATGCTAATCCAGGTCAAGCAACGGGCAATGGATCGCTGCAGCATTCAGCCTCGATCAGCGCCAGTATCACCGGCTTGACTGTCACGAATGGTAGTTCGGTGTTCATCCGATGGAATGATTTCAATGCCTCAGGGAGTGATGACTTGATGGGGGTTGATGATTTTTCATTGGTCGCCAATGGAGCTGGTGGCACCAACACAATGGTCCAATTCGCCAGCACGGGAACCACGGTGAACGAGAACGTGGGTACGGTGGACCTCACCCTGCAGATCACCGATGAGGATGCCACCAACGACACCGAAGTGGATGTGGTCCTGATCACGGGTTCCGCTGGTCGGGTGAACAGCTACACCACCCAAACGGTCACCTTTCCTGGTGGAAGCAGTGCGGATGAGACGGTCACCATCACCGTTACGGACAACAGCCTCTGCGATGGCAATACCATCATCGGTTTCGAACTCCAGAACATCACCGGTGGCCAGGGAACGGCCTTCATCGGCGCCAACGATACCTATGACCTGAGCATCACCGACGATGACGTCTGCACCGGTGCCTCCTTCCAGGTAACGAGCGCCACCGTGAGCGAGGGTGTAGGCACCTATGACATCACCGTGGAACTGAACGCGATCAGCGGGCAGGACACTGATGTGGACGTGGTGCTCACCTCGGGCAACGCGGCGCGCATCGACAACTACACCACGCAGACCGTCACCATCCTCGCCGCGAACCTTTCACAGAACCTCACCATCACGGTGACGGACAACGGCAGTTGCGATGGCACGGAGGCGCTGACCTTCGAGCTGCAGAACATCAGCGGTGGAAGCGGCACACCCTTCATCGGACCGAATGGTACGCGCACCCTTGATATCACGGATAACGATGGCACCTTGGATGCGCTGATCGCGCGCCAGGCCTTCGATGGTCTCGGCACCGATACGTGGGGGATCACCGCTGGTGGTGGGAACATCAGCACCGCAGCGGGTGGGACGGATACTCCGGCGAACGAGCGCATCCTGAGTGGGACGGCATCGTGGCAGGTGAACAATGCCTCGTCCACCTTGGATCTTGGAACGCTTGACGTGAACGGTTACAGTAACGTAGTCCTTACTGCACGAGTGTCATCTACATCAGCTACGACTTCGGGCAATGGCGCGGACAATGGTGATATCATGGACTTCTTCGTGGACCTGAACGGTGCTGGCTTCCCAGGCACGGCCGATATCCGGATCGAAGGGAACGGCAACGCACGCTGGGGCTATTCCACCGGCTTGGGTGTTGCCAGCACGACAGCAGGAACACCGGCCAGCTTCCAGCCAAGTTCTGGTGGAACCATTACCACCGAGGGCTATACCTACGTTTCTATCACTATCCCGGACAACTCATCCACCGTTGCCTTGCGTGTTACTGCGTTGAACAATAGCGGTAATGAGGTCTGGAACCTCGAAGACATCGAGATCCGCGGTGATTACTGCGCCACCACCTACTACAGCCGCGCCGACGGCAACGTGGGTGATGCCATCTGGTCCGAAACGCCCTCGGGCAGCGCGGGCAGCGTCACCTTCGACCGCTTCAAGACCATGGTGGTGCAGAACGGTGATGTGGTGAACCTGAACGCCAACACCCGTGTGGACGACCTCACCATCGACGCCGGTGGCCAGCTCGACCTCGCCAGCACCTTCGCCCTCACGGTGAGCGGCGACCTCTTCGACAACAACGGCACCCTGACGGCGGCGGACAACAGCACGCTCGTCTTCAACTCGCCGAACCTCACCACCGTCGAGAGCACCAGCACCCTCAGCCTCTTCGACCTCACGGCCAACACCCCGGGCGACCTGCTCACCGATGCCGCCATCGAGATCCGCGGCACCATGCTGCTGGCGGATGGTGAGTTCGATGCCAGCCTCGGCAGCGTCACCCTCGTGAGCGACAACAGCGGCACCGGTCGCCTCGGCCCCGTGTCCGCCACCGCCGACTTCACCGGCGACATGACCGTGCAGCGCTACATCCCCGCAGGTGCCACCAACTGGCGCTTCCTGGGCAGCCCCGTGGCCGGCCAGACCGTCAACGATTGGAAGGACGACTTCTACACCGCCGGCTTCCCCGGTTCGCACAGCCCCACCTTCAGCAACCCGGTGGGCAGCGGCATCCTGTGGCCGAGCATCCGCTGGTACGATGAGACGTTGACCTTCGCGCACATCGACACCGGTTGGGTGGGCGTGAGCAGCATCGCACAGACCCTGGACGCCGGGCAGGGCTTCGCGGCCTGGTGCGGCACCAGCCTCAACACCACCACGGCCTTCACCATCGACGTCACCGGCGCACCGAACATCGCATCCACCACCATCACCCGCAGCCTGGACTACACCAACAACGGCGCACCCACCATCGACGGTTGGAACGCGGTGAGCAACCCGCTGCCCAGCCCGGTGCTCTTCAGCAGCCTCGGCCGCACAAACGTGGAGGACTACGTCTACATCTTCAACCCCGCCGTGGGCAACGTGGCGGCCTACGATGTGAGCAGTGACATCAGCACGAACGGCGGCAACGACACCATCCAGAGCAGCCAGGCCTTCATGGTGCAGGCCATCGCTGGCAGCGCCTCCATCTCCTTCGACGAGGCGGACAAGGTGAACGATCGCCAGGGCGGCTTCTTCGGTGGCTCGCAGCAGAGCACCTTCAACGGGGTGCGCCTGAAGCTCACCAGCGGTGTCAACACCTTCAGCGATGAAACGGTGGTGGCCTTCGGCATCGGCACGCCCGGTGTGGACGGCGACGATGTGCCCAAGATGACCTTCTCGCACCCCGATGCGCCGCAGATCGCCAGCCGCGTGGGCGCCGGCCTCTTCGCCATCAACGCGACGGCGGGCTACACCGAGGCATTGGCCATCCCCATCCTGGTGGATGCCAAGATCAATGGCAGCTACACGGTCACCGCCTCGAACATGGAGAACATCGGCCTGCGCTGCCTGGTGCTCGAGGACCTCGAGACCGGCACCATGACGCCCTTGGTGGAAGGAGCGAGCTACACCTTCAGCATGGCCGCCGATGCCAGCAACGAGGAGCCGCGCCTGCTGCTGCATGCGAGCGTGCCCGTGCCGCTGTACGCCGATGCCACGACCTGCTACAACACCACCGATGGCCGCGGCACCGTGGTACACGTGGGTGAGGGACCCATCGACATCACTTGGACCGACGCGGATGGCGTGACCATGTACATGCAGACCATCGCCGAGGGTGTGGCCATCGTGGATGGTCTGGCTGCCGGTGAGTACCACGTGGCCGTGAGCAGCGATGCCGGTTGCGGAGCGCTGAGCACCAGCTTCACCATCACCGCGCCGACCATGTTGGAGGTCGAGTCCACCAACATGGCGGCGAGCTGCCCGAACACTGAGGATGGTCGTGTGGACCTGACCGTCCTCGGAGGCACCGCGCCCTACCAGTACGCCTGGAGCGATGGCAGCACGGAGGAGGATCTGGTGGCCGCTGCGGGCACCTACACCGTCACCGTGATGGATGACAATGGCTGCACGGTCTTCACGCCCGAGTTCACCATCGGTGCCGGCGAAGGACCGACCGCTATGGCCGAGGTGAACACCACGACCGTCCTGGTGAACGTACCGGTGAGCTTCGTGAACACGGGCAGCACGGGCGAAGTGGTCTGGACCTTCGGCGACGGCCAGTTCAGCACGGAGGCCGAGCCGAGCCACACCTACGCCGCACCGGGCACATACACCGTGACCATGACCGTGACCGATGGCGACTGCTCCGACACCTGGACCGCCGAGGTGATGGTGGAGACCAGCACGGGCATCCAGTCGAACACGCCTGCGGGCACCAACGCCTGGTTCGCCAACGACAAGTTCGTGGTGGAGCACGCCTTCAACAACGGCCAGCCGGTGACCATCGAGGTGCTCGATGCCACGGGTCGCCTGCACCTGAGCCGTCAGGTGGCCGGCACGCCGGCCCGCGTGAACGTACCGGCGGAAGGGCTGAGCACGGGCATCTGGTTCGTGCGCGTGAGCAATGCGGGTACGAGCCGCACGATGCGCGTCCCCTTGGTGCGCTAAGCCCAACTGAACTTCCTGACCGGGCCCCGCGCGAGCGGGGCTCTGTCGTAATGGCCCCACCCAGCGGCTGTCACTCCGGGCGAAGACCCGGAGTCTCACCCACGCCAGCCCAGGTGGTACCGATCATCAGCAACGGATCAAGCCTTCCTCCCCAACGCCTGTCACTCCGGGCGAAGACCCGGAGTCTCACAAAGGCCAGCCCATGCGGTACCATTAGCACCTCCCGATCCTGCCGAAGGGCCTACCTTCGTCGCTACCTTACCATCCCCATGTCACGGACCCGTCTTCTTGGCCTTCTCGTGGTGTTCTCCACCCTGGTCGGCTGCATCACGATCGAGGAGAATTACACCTTCAAGAAGAACGGCAGCGGCACCATGGAGTACGTGGTGGACATGAGCCAGTTCGGCGAGATGATGAAGGCCTTCGAGAGCATGAGCGACGGGAAGGACAAGGGCAAGAAGCCGGACGGCCTGGACAAGCTGGACCTCAAGGACGAGATGGTGGCCCTGAAGGGCATTCCCGGCATCAAGAAGGTGAAGGTCAAGAGCAAGGACGAGTACGTGCAGCGGCTCAGCTTCGCCTTCGCCGACCTCACCGCCCTGAACGCCGCCCTCAACGTGCTGCTGAAGGACACCACCGGTCAGGAGAACACCTTCTTCACCTGGGAGGGCAACACGCTGGTGCGCAAGAGCAACGGCCACGCCCGCAACATCGGCCTGGGCATGGGCAACGAGGAGGAGGAGAGCGACAGCACCGGCGCGGGCGAGATCCTGAGCACCATGAAGTACAAGTACAGCTTCACCTTCGCGGAGCCGGTGGCGAACACCCTGTCCGGCGATGGGGTGGAGGTGGAACGTACCGATGACCGGACGGTGAAGCTGAGCACCGACTTCGAGGCCATTTCCAAGGATGAACGTGCGCTCGACCTGCGCATCGAACTGAAGCGCTGATGGAACTGCATCTCCTGGAGACCGCGATCAGGCTCGCCGCCAAGGTGCACCGGGGCCAGGTGGACCGCTTCAATAAGCCCTACATCCTGCATGTGATGCGGGTGATGATGCGTGGTCACGACCTGGAGGAACAGGTGCTCGGCGCCCTGCATGACGTGCTCGAACGCAGCAACCTCACGGTGGAGGACATCACGAAGAAGGGCTTCTCGCCGCGCATCGTCAAGGCCCTCACCCACATCACGCGCGACCCGCAGGAGACCTACGAACAGTACATCGACCGCGTGGTGCAGGACGGCCTCGCCATCCGGGTGAAGTTGCACGACCTGGCCGACAAGATGGACCTCTTGCATGTGGACCAGCTCGATCCGGCCGACCTGAAGCGCTACAACAAGCAGCTGACCGCCTTCCACCGCATGAAACGGCTCGTGGAGGAGGCCAAGGCCAACATGCCCCTGCAGCCCGCGATGCGCAAGGTGCGCTGATCCGCCCGGCCCCACCCGCACGAGGCGGTTATATTCGTCCTCTTCAATTCCAATGATGATGCGTGGATCACTCGTTCCCGTTCTCGCGGCCTTCCTCTTCGCTGCCTGTGGCCAAGGCTCCACGGCGGAGGGATCGTCCCAGGCGGACAGCACCAAGACCGATGCCTTCCAGTGGGAGGCCGAACAATTCGCGGACATCCGTGTCCTGCGCTACCAGGTCCCCGGTTGGGACCAGTTGAGCCTGCAGCAGAAGAAGCTCTGCTACTACCTCAACATGGCCGGCCTGGCGGGTCGTGACATCATGTACGACCAGAACTACAAGCACAACCTGCGCATCCGGCGCGCGCTGGAGAGCATCCTGAACAACTACAAGGGCGAGCGCTCCGGTGCCGATTGGGACGCCTTCCTCGTCTATGCCAAGCAGTTCTTCTTCAGCAACGGTATCCACCACCACTACAGCAACGACAAGCACACGCCGGAGTTCGGGCAGCCCTACTTCGAGCAGCTGCTCAGCGGTTCGGGCGCCAGCCTCGCGCCCGAGGTCCTCGCCGCCATCTTCGACCCCACGATCGATGCCAAGAAGGTGAGCCTCGATGCGGACAAGGACCTCGTGCTGGCCAGTGCGGTCAACTTCTACGGCGACGACATCAACGAGAAGGAGGTGGAAGCCTTCTATGCCGGCCGTGTGAACAAGGACGCGGCCGAACCGCTGAGCTACGGCATCAACAGCAAGCTCGTGCGCGGCAAGGACGGCAAGCTGATGGAGGAGGTGTACAAGGTGGGCGGCCTCTACGGCGCCGCGCTCGAGGAGAGCGTGAAGTGGCTGGAGAAGGCCATCGAGGTGGCCGAGACCCCTGAGCAGAAGACCGCCCTGGAGCTGCTGGTGAAGTACTACCGCACGGGTGACCTCAAGACCTGGGACGACTTCAACGTGGCCTGGGTGAAGGACACCAAGAGCTCGGTGGATTACATCCTCGGCTTCGTGGAGGTGTACAACGATCCGCTGGGCAAGCGCGGCAGCTACGAGAGCATCGTGGAGGTGAACGATCCCGAGGCCACGCGCAACATGAGCGTGATCATGGACAACGCGCAATGGTTCGAGGACAACAGCCCGCTGCTGCCCGAGCACAAGAAGAAGAACGTGGTGGGCATCACCTACCGCTTCATCAACACGGCGGGCGAGGCCGGTGATGCGGCCCCGAGCACGCCCATCGGCGTGAACCTGCCGAACGCCGATTGGATCCGTGCCGCGCACGGCAGCAAGAGCGTGAGCCTCGGCAACATCACCGACGCCTACGAGAAGAGCAGCGGCACCAGCACCCTCGAGGTCTTCTGCCATGATCCGGAGGAGATCGAGCGGGCGAAGCAGCACGGCGCCCTCGCCGGCAACCTGCACACCGCCCTGCACGAGGTGGTGGGTCATGCCAGCGGCCAGTTGGAGCCGGGCGTGGGCGAACCCGACGCCACCCTGAAGAGCTACGCCAGCACCCTGGAGGAAGGCCGCGCCGACCTCGTGGCCCTCTACTACCTGCTCGATCAGAAGCTGGTGGACCTGGGCGTGATGCCTTCACTGGAAGTGGGCAAGGCCGAGTACGATTCGTACATCCGGAACGGACTGCTCGTGCAGCTG
>JAGQVR010000135.1 GCA_020437875.1 Flavobacteriales bacterium | reverse complement strand
GCTTGGATGCTGTCAGCACGGCACTGACATTTCCGGGTGGTTTCAGCTTCACCTATAACGGCACGGCCTACACGGATTGCCGGGTGAGCACCGATGGTAACATCACCTTCGGAACGACCACCACGAACAGCACCGTACCGTTGAGCAGCACCACCGCATGGAACGGCGCGATCGCCGCTTTCGCGCGTGATCTGCAGGGTGGTTACATCTTCACCAGCAACCGCACGAGCGGCAGCACAACAGTGACGGTTACCAGCGGCAGCTTCGCCGGTATCACGGCGGGTTCCGTCATCTTCGGTTCGGGCATCCCGACCGGAGCCACCATCGCATCGGTGGATGAGATGGGCGGGACCTTGGAGCTGAGCACGGCCGCCACTTCCACGGCCACGGGTGTGTACGCCTGGGTGTGGAACGGACGGATCAACTACGACCTGGTGGGCACTGCGCCCAACCGGACGATGGTGATCCAGTGGAGCAACTTCAAACCCTGGGGCCAGACATTGACGTCGACCAATGGTTTCCGGGTGAACTTCCAGATCCGCTTGAACGAGGCGGACAACAGCATTGAAGTGGTGTATGGTGATTGCGACCCCGGTGTGGGTGTCACCACCACCACCGGTGCGCAGGTCGGTCTGCGTGGACCGAACAACAGCTTCCCTTCGAACGTGAACAACCGTTTGGTGGTCAAAGGCACCAACGATTGGGCGACGACCGACCCTGGTATCGCCAACAACAGCAGCTGTCCCTTCAACCCGATCGCTCCCGCCAACGTGATCCCGAGCGGGCTCACCTTCCGTTGGGATGCACCGCCCGCGTTGAACGTTTCAGCCGGCATCGTGCAACGCACGGGAAGCGGTTGCTTCGGTGCGGCCGAGTCGCTTACCGCACGCATCGCGAACAGCGGTACGGGCACCATCGATCTCACCACCAACCCGGTGAGCATCTCGGTCTCCATCGGTGGCGCGGGTACTGGCACCCTCACGGGAACGGCCAATACCGGAACGCTGGCACCTGGTGCCACGCAGGACGTGGCCCTGACCCCGACGGCGGACATGAGCGCGTCGGGTACCTATACGTTCGCTACAACGGTGACCATGACGGGCGACGAACTCGCCACGGACGATCTGTTCAACAGCCAGATCGACAACCCGGCGGCGACCCTGCCGCAGACGGTGGACTTCACCGGATTCACGGGAACCAACCTGAGCGCGCTCTTCCCGGGATGGTATGAGGCTACGGGCGCCACGGTGCCCACTGGAACGACCTCTGGTCTGGTCCAGAGCAGCGCCACGCAGGAAACAGCCTGGGCTGGTAACCGCACGATCCGTTACAACTTCTGGAATGCGGGTGATGTCCTTTGGGTCGTCTCTCCGCGAACCGAGCCATTGCCGGCGACCGCGATCTTCAGCTTCAAGGTGGCGGCAACGAACTGGAACGATTCCGGTGATGATGCCGACTTTGCCAACGAAGCCACCGTGCGCGATGACCGGATCGTGATCCGGGTGTCCACGGACTGTGGCGCGAGCTTCACCGACGTGTATACCCTGCTGCTTTATCCCTCTTCGGGCATCAGCAGCACACTGGCTCCCTTCTCGGTGGATCTTTCCGCCTATGCGGGCCAGCAGGTGGTCGTGGGTGTGTTCCTGGATGAAGGAGCGGATGACACGCCTGACTACGACATCCATGTGGATGACCTGTACATCGGAGCACCGCCGACCTGCTTTGCACCGACGGCCCCTGGCGCCACGAACGTGACCTCCACTGGTGCGGACATCACCTTCTCATGCACGAGCTGCGGTGGTAACTACATCATCGAGTACGGCCTCGCACCCTTCGCCACTCCGGGAACAGGTGCGACTGCCGGCACTGGTGGAACCGTGGTTTCCGCTACTGGTTCGCCTTGGAGTGTAGCGCTCGCCGCGAACACGGCATACCAGTTCTACGTACGTGAGGATTGCGGTGGTTCTGGCTTCAGCACCAACGCGGGTCCGATCAACGTGACCACACCCTGTGCTCCGGTCTCGGCACCATACACCGAGAACTTCGACGCCACCACCACCGGATCCACGCCGCCCGCATGCTGGGCGAACGAAGGACCTGGTGAACTCTGGCAGTTCCAGACCAGCGGTGGAAGCGGTCCTGATTATGGTGTGGCGGCCTCCGTTGACCATACCTCCGGCAGCGGGCGTTTTGCCTGGCTGGATGGCTCAGGTAACGTTCTTGCGAACGGCTTGGTCACTCCGTTCATTGATATCAGTGGCCTGACACAGCCGGAAGTGCACTTCTGGCGTCTGTCGAACAACACGAACGAGCCAACAACGCTGAACCCGCTTCGTTTGGAAGCGTGGGATGGATCGACCTGGGTATTGTTGAACACCTACTCTGGCAACAACCCGGCATGGGTGAAGCACACCGAGTTCCCCATGGGTCTTCCGAGCATCACGCGGTTCCGTCTGGTGGTCACACCATCACCGACCGGCAACCAGTTCTACAACGACATCCTTGTCGATGATTTCAGCGTCGTGGAGGCTCCGCTCTGCCTGACCCCTGGTGGTCTGGCTGGAGCAGCGGTCGGTACGACCGGAGTGAGCGCCACCTGGAACACCGAGGCTTCGGCTGTGAACGGTTATGTATGGGAAGTGCGCACGAGCGGCAACCCGGGTGATCCGGGCGCGATCGCGACCGGCACGACCGGCACCACGAGCTTCAGCACGACCTCTGGTATCCTGGCGAACACCAGCTACCAGATCTACGTGCGCAGCGATTGCGATGTGGACGGTGTGAGCACCTGGGCCGGTCCGGTAACGGTGTACACCGGGTATTGCATACCTGGTCCGAACACGAGCCTTGATGATAACGGTATCACGAACGTGACCTTCGCGAACGTGGACCAGGACCTGAACACCGAAGCGGATGGTGGCTATACCGACCTGAGTTCGGTGATCGGTAGCATCGGCAGCGGTGGCGATGTGGTTCCGATCTCTGTATTGGTTGAGACCGGATACACCTACGACATGCGGATCTGGATCGACTGGAACAACGACCTGGACTTCGATGATGCAGGTGAACTCGTAGCCGGTGGCGGCACAAGCGAAGCTGACGGCACGAACCCATGGGTCACTTCCTTCTCGATCCCGCCAGCACAAGCGGCAGGTAACTACCGCATGCGCATCGGTGGCGCCGACTTCGACATCACCGGTCCGTGCTACGCCGGTTCCTGGAGGGCTTTCGTTGACTTCACTGTCAGCGTGTGCGTTCCGCCAACGGACAACGGTACGGTAGTGGTGGAAGACTGCATGGCGCAGACCTTCGGGGTCAGCGTGACGGTGGATCTTGGTACCGCTGCGAGCGCCACGGTGAACTACAGCGTGAACGGTGTTGCCCAGACCCCTGTGGCCTACACCGCTGGTGTTGTGGTGAACGCGGAAGTGCATGAGGTGATCGACGTGACCGTCGTGACCAACGAAGGATGCTCCATCGATCTCGGTCCATTCAACTCCAGCTGCGACATCGAGTTGGATTGCGGTGGTGCGCCGATCGAAATGATCCACTGCTATGACAACGGTGACACACGTACGTGGACCTGGGTGAACACCGAGGTTGGCGGTACCGTCTCGCTGAAGTTCATCAGCGGCAGCATGGATGCGAACGACAACATCCTCCTGTGGGAAGGTGCGGTCGGCGGCACTCCTGCCACCCCGGGCTCCCTCACGGGAACGCTGGACGGTATCCTGGTGACCAGCGTGGGCAACACGCTCTCGATGAGCATCGTGACGGACGGTAGTGGCAGCTGCGCTGATGGTGGCTTCCCTGGTGGCTGGGTCTTCCAGGCCCGTTGCGGCGGTTGCGTGGAGCCGAGCGGCTTCGTGACGGCCGACCCGAACGAACTGGGATCCCCCGAGGTTGATTGCGGTGCCAGCCCTGAGGCGACCTTCAATGCCTACGTGGGTATCATTGACAACGGCATCGACGGGAACACCGGCCTTCCCCCTGCAACGGTGGGTTACCGCCTGTTCGTGAACAACGTGGCTCAGCCAGACGTGACAGGCCTGCCAGGTGGTGAATACTACCTGCTGGGTGCCTTCCCGCTGAACACGGACCTCGACGTGGTGCTGCTTCACGAGGACCAGGCGACCCAAAGCGCCTGCAACGTGCAGGTGGCCACCGACTTCACCGTTGGTTACAACGCCTGCCCGCCTGCCAACGATCAGTGCGCCACGGCCACCGTCCTTACGGTGAACACCCTGGCCAACTGCCCGGCCAACGCCGTTACCGGCACCACCCTCGGTGCTGACCAGAGCGGTGCCCAGCCGAGCTGCGCTGCTGGTGCGGTGCAGGATGTGTGGTATTCGGTGGACATCACGGGATGGGCCACGCCACGCCTGACCCTCACCGATGGTTCGGCCACCGTGGTGGGTCTGGAGCTCTACAACGATTGCATGACCCTGCAGGGCTATTGCAACACGGACCTCACCCAGTTCGCATATCTGAACATGAACGGCCTGACGCCGGGCGTGTACTATGCACGCGTGTTCACGACGGAAGCTGGTGTAGGCGACTTCACCATCTGCGTGAGCAGCCCGGGTCCTGCCGGCTACGAGTGCGACGGTGCCATCAACATCCCGAGCGTTCCTGTGGTGGACCAGGCCCTGGTCTGCACCAGTGAAGCGGTACCGGGCCTGTTGAACGCCACGACCGTGCCTGCGCTCTGCGGTGCCGCTGGGAACGGATACAAGGGTGGTCAGGAGGCATTGTACACCTACACGGCTGCCGTGACCGGTGATTACACGATCAGCATCGCCGGCCAGACCTGGACCGGCATCTTCGTGTACGCTGATGCTTGCCCCACCAACGGTGGTACCTGCGTCAACTCCGTGGGTAGCAGTGCGGACGCGAAGTCGCTCACCGTGCCGATGACGGCGGGTGTGACCTACTACATCTGGTTCGACACCTGGCCAACGCCGAACAGCCCCTGCCCGGGTACGTTCAGCATCGGCGAGCCGGTGGTGCCTTGCGCGGGTGTGCCCGATCCGGGTGCTACCGAAGGCCCGGCACTGGCCTGCTCCGGTTCACCCTTCACCCTCTCGCTTGAGAACGCGACGAGCGGTACCGGTGTGAGCTACGCATGGGAGTTCTCCACGGATGGTGGCACGAACTGGACTCCGATCGGTGGCAGCACAGAGACCCTGAGCACGAGCATCACGGCTGAAACCATGTTCCGTTGCAACGTGACCTGCGCGACCGGTCCTGACAGCGATACCAGTGATGCGATCACGGTGGGTATCGAGACCAACCCGGCCAACTGCCCCTGCATCCCGACCATGACGCAGGGTTGCACGGATGACGACGTGATCGCCCGCGTACAGTTGAACACCCTGGACAACAACACGGGTGTCACCTGCCCGAGCGGCACCTCCGGATACAACGATTACACGGGTAACCCGGGTCTCACGACCACCCTGCAGGCTGGCAGCACCTACAACTGCACCATCACGGTGGGTCCATGGGACGAAGGCATCGCGGTGTGGATCGATTATGATGACAACGGCATCTTCGACCATCCGGCCGAGCGCGTGGGCTTCACTTCCGGTACGATCAGTGCGGGTGCTTCGCTCACCTTCCCGATCTCCCTGGCCTGCAACCCACCCTTGGGTACGCACCGCATGCGCGTTCGCGCACGGTTCTTCATCGATGGCAGCACCATCCTGCCTTGCGAGGACGGTAGCTATGGTGAGATCGAGGACTACCTCGTGACCATCAGTGCAGCGGTGGCCTGCCCGACGCCCTCTGGTCTGGCGGCTTCGAACGTCGGTTATGACAGTGCCGACCTGACTTGGAACATCGGTTGTGCGGAATCCGAGTGGGAACTCGAGTACGGCCTTGATGGCTTCGCGCTCGGTTCCGGGACCCCGGTCTCGGTATCGACCACACCGGCCCACTCCCTGACCAGTGTCCTGAGCCCGAGCACGGCCTACGATGTGTACGTGCGCGCGGACTGCGACGTGGATGGCTTCAGCACCTGGTTCGGTCCTTACAGCTTCACCACGAACGCGGCTCCACCTGCCAATGACGACTGCGGCGGTGCGGTCGCCCTCACGGTGAACCCGGACTACGCCTGCGGCGTTGTGACGAGCGGCACCACGGGTGGTGCGACGGCTTCGCCGCAACCCGATGACGCGACCGGTACGCCGAACGACGACGTATGGTTCAGCTTCGTGGCTACCAACAGCACCCACCGGATCTCCTTGATCAACCGGGTGTGGGTTAGCGGTGGACAGGCGAACAGCACCGACATGGGCATGGCCGTGTTCCTCGGCCCGTGCGACGATGGCGGCATGATCGAGGTGGCTGAAAGCGACCCCGAGACGTTGACCATGACCGGTCTGCTCATTCCGGGTCAGACGTACTATGTGCGTGTGTACTCCTGGTGGAGCACGACGAACCATGTGGACTTCGACATCTGCGTGGGAACGCCTCCTCCGCCCCCTGCCAACGACGATTGCGCTGGCGCGGTGGCCCTGACGGTGAACCCAGGCCTGACCTGCGGTTCGCAGACGGCCGGTACGGTCGAGAGCGCAACGAACTCGGGTGTGGCTACAACGCCCTGCCTCGGTACGGCGGATGACGACGTGTGGTACACCTTCGTGGCCACCCAGGCTGAGCATATCGTCAGCTTGAACAGCGTTGCTGGCAGTGTGACGAGCATGAACTTCCAGGTGTTCGACGGTGCATGCGGTGGTCTCACCAGCATCGCCTGCGGCGCCACGGGTTCTGCCCCTAGCACGACGGTCAGCGGTCTGTCCGTTGGCGTGACGTATTACGTACGCGTCTACACGAACACGGCCACTGTTGGTCAGAACACGACGTTCAACATCTGCGTGACCACACCTCCGGTCGGTCCGCCTGCGAACGACGATTGCACGGGCGCCATCGGCCTGACGGTGAACACCGGCCAGACCTGCGTATCCCAGACGGCTGGTACCGTGATCGGTGCCACGGCTTCGGCTGATGCAACGGCTTGTGCTGGTACCGAGGATGATGACGTGTGGTTCAGCTTCGTGGCCACCGGACCTGCGCATACGGTCAGCTTGAACAGCGTTGCCGGCAGCACCACCAGCATGAACTTCCAAGTTCTGAGCGGTACCTGCGGCAGCCTGACGAGCGTTGTCTGCTCCGGAACGGGAACGGCTCCGACGGCATTCGCCTCCGGCCTCACGGCGGGTAACACGTACTACGTGCGTGTGTACACGAACACGGCCACGGGTGGTCAGAACACCACCTTCAACGTGTGCGTGACCTCGCCGCCTGCGAACGATGAGTGCGCCAACGCCCAGGCGGTGGCGTGCAACAGCGTGACGGCGGGTACGACGGTGGGTTCGAGCACGATCGGTAACCCGGGCACCTGCATCACCACGCTGAACACCAGCGGTGGTGTGTGGTACACGGTGCAGGGCTGGGGTGGCCCCATGGTCGCCAGCCTCTGCGGTGCATCCTTCGACACCAAGATGGGTGTGTTCACCGGCAGCTGCGGTGCTTTCACTTGTGTGAACGGCAACGACGATGACACAGGAACGGGTGGTGCCAACGTTTGCGGCGGTGGTCTTGCGAGCAGCACCTCGTGGACCAGTACACTGGGAACGACCTACTACATCTACGTGACCGGTTTCTCCACCAACACGGG
>JAGQVR010000134.1 GCA_020437875.1 Flavobacteriales bacterium | reverse complement strand
CCGATCACTTCGACTTCCTCGAGGTGGATCCCGCCCGGCTCACCAACCCGAACAATGTGGATTGGAGCCATTGCAATGCATTGGAGCTGGACACCGACGGGAACATCCTGCTCTCGAACCGCCACTTCAACTCCATCATCAAGGTGAACAGGAGCACGGGGGAGGTGATGTGGAGCCTGGGCGGTGTGAGCAACGACTTCGACTTCGTTGGTGATCCCGGGTTCTGGGGACAGCATGACATCCGACGGCTGCCCAACGGCCACATCACGCTCTTCGATAACGGCCTCGCGGATACGCATCCTTGTCGCGGTGTGGAGTATGCGCTGGATGAGGTGGCGATGACGGCGACACCGGTCTGGTCACGGAACTTTGGCAGCACGACCTGGAGCCGCGCGATGGGGAGCATGCAGCGTCTGGAGGACGGGAACACCTTGGTCGCCTGGGGTGCGCTTCAGCCGGACAACGCCGCATTCACGGTGTATCGACCCGACAGCAGCAGGTTATGCGAGTTGCGCTTCGCGGATACGCTGGTCACCTATCGCGCCTACTATTTCGAGGAACTGGCCTTCGATCTTCCGCGGCCGGGTATCAGTTGCAGTTCGGTCGAGGGTGGCTATCTACTCAGCGCTGAACCGGGCTGGCCGAATTACGTGTGGAGCAATGGTGCCACGGGACAGAGCACGTTCGTGGGTGCGTTGGATACGGTGTATGTTGAAGTGCCGGCCGGGCCCATGCTCGGTTGGTTCCGGTCTCCACCCTTTGTGGTGGCCAGCGAGTGCATCACGAGCGGTCTCGAGGACCGGACGGCGGGCGCTGCGGTCATTCGTCCGAACCCGGTGCAGTATAGGGTGGAGCTGCTGCGGTCCGGGACCGGTCGTGCCGACCTCGTCCTGTTCGATGCGCTTGGTCAGGTGGTGATCGAGCGGAGCATTGCCGATCCCCGTGTGTCACTGGATGTGACCGGTATTCCTTCAGGCGTGTACTTCCTGCGGATGGATGGGCACGTACACCGGCTGGTGAAGGAGTGACAGGCAGGTCGGTCTTGCGACGATCTAACGCACCAAGGTCACGAATCCCTTCTTGTTGATCTCCTTCGTGGGTTCGCAGGGATCGCGCATGCGCATGGTGTACACGAACACACCGAGCGGAAGATCCGATCCATTCCAACGTTCCCGCGTATCCGTACTGCTCCAATGGGAGGCTCCCCAGCGATCGAAGATCTCCAACGCATAACCCGTCTCCGGGATATCGATCGGTCCGGGCCAGGTGTCGTTGATGCCATCACCGTCGGGTGTGAAGGCCGTGGGCAGGAAGAGCGTGGGTTCCGTGCGCACCTCGATGGAGGTCCACGTGGTGTCGTCACAGCGGTTCGGCTGGGTCGAGTAGAAGGTGTAATCGTACTCCTGATAGCGCCGCATGTCGTAACGCAGGGTGCCCAGACAGATGTCGAGGATCAAGCTGTCGCCCACGAAGAAGGCGCAGGAGTCCGACGGGCTGTTGAAGCGGAGATCAACGAACGGTGTGCACGGCACCTGCTCCACGGTGAAGTCGGCCGGCAGGCGTGGGCGGATGTAGACGCTGTCCAGGACCGGGATGTTCCCACAGCCGAACTCATCGAAGCCCTGCAAAGAGATGGGCTGCCAGTGTGGATGTTCGAAGATGATGGTCGGCTCGGGCGCATTGCTGAAGCCGTTCGAGTCCCAGCGCCAGACCAGCGAATCAGCGTTGGACTGGGTGACGGCCGCCACGCCGGGTACACGTAGGCAGAGCGTGTCCGGCGCTGCGAACGCGACCACCGGTGCCACGAGCATGGTCAGTTCCACATCATCGGTCACGGCGCATTGCAGCACGGTGTCGATGGCGGTCACCTGCACGGTGCCTTCCAGACCGGATACCACTTGGATGCTGCTGCTTGTCTCGCCGGTGGACCAGACGTAGAGATCGGGGTTGAAGCCCCATTCCAAGGTGGTGGTCAGCAGTGGGGGCTCGGAGGGGCAATAGGTGGTTTCGCCATCAATGGTGATGGCTGGATCTCCGAGGAAACCGCTCACGAAGGATGGGCAGGGGCCACCGTTGATGACCACCGTATAGGTGCCCGGTCCAAGGCTGGTGAGGGTGGTATTGGTCTCCGTCGGGTCGTCGATCCACTGCCATGTGTAGGGCCCTGGGTTCAATGTGAACGCCACGGAGCCATCGTTGGCCCCGGGGCAGGAGATGTCCGCCGTGGTCATGGAGCCGAGCGCCGGCGGGACCGGTTCTTCAAGGATGGTCTCCAGCAGGTCGCCACAACCGTCCGTACCGATCACAAGCACCGAGTAGATGCCTGCGGTGAGCCCGCTCGCGGTGGCACCGGTCTCGTTCGGGTCATGGAACCAGACGTAGGTGAAGGGGCCGCCGGTACCGCCTGCCACGGTCAGCGAACCATCTGCATCACCAGGGCAGGTGGGGGTGGTGCTGAGCAGGGTGGTGCCGCAAGGGGGCGGGTCCTGCCCGAATACCGATCGGACCAGAAGGAGGAGCAGAAGGACGGTCAGGCTGCGCATGGGCCCGCGAATTTCGTGGATCCCAGCGGAATGAGCGCAGCCCTTCCGAGGAACGGGTGGCATTGACCGGTCCAGCTCCCTTCGATATCGGACACCGCGTCCTCTCCGATCACTTCAGCAGGCTCACATGGCCGAGCCGCTCACGGACCTCGCCTGTGCTCTTCACCTGGTACACCAGTCGGTAGGGGTACACGTCCTGCTTCAGGATGTTCCCGCCGCCGTTGTTCATGGTGCCGTCCCAAGGGATCCCCGGGTCGGAGGAGGTGTATACCACCTCGCCCCAACGATCGAAGACCGTCATGGTGTAGGCCGTCACATCCGGGATGTTGATGGACATGGACCAGGTGTCGTTCTCGCCATCGCCATCAGGCGTGAAGGCGTTCGGCACGTACGTGAAGAGCACATCGTCGATGATCACCGTGTGGCAGATCGAATCCGCGCAGCTATGTCCATCGCGCGCCACGAGGCACACCTCGTATTCGCCCGGTTCCTTGTTGGTGAAGGTGTATTGCGTCTCCTCATCCGTGGAAGTGGTGAGTCCGGCGATGTCCCACAGCCAGGATGCGGCATGCAGTGAGGTGCTGGAGAAATGGATCGTAGGAGCGTCCACGTTGGCCGGGATTGGGCCGTGGATGAATTCCGCGACCACCTCCGGCGGCTCGGGCAATTGGTAGCCAAGGATGCCGATGCAGCCGGCCGCGTTGCGGATGCGCAACTCGTAGAAGCCGGCACAGGTGTCCGGGGAGGTTGAGGAAAGGCCGTATCCAACGCCACCGTCAAAGCTGTAATCCACCGCTTCAGCATCGTGGATGGTGATGCTGCCATTGCAGTCGCCGAAGCACCAGGGTTCCACATGCGAGACGCTGTCGATCTCGAGCAGCACGGGCTGCCCGATGGTGAAGTCCGTCGTTGTCGTACACCCGTTCTCATCCGTGATGGTCACGTAGTGATCGCCCGCGCACAGGATATCCGTGGCGGTCGTGTCCGGGATGGCGGGCTCGCTCCATTGGTAGGTGAAGTCCCCGTTCCCGCCGGTAACGCTCACCGAAGCGGTCCCGTCGCAATAGTCGAAGCAGATCGCGTCGGTCAGCGTCATGGTCCCTTCGAGCGGTCGGGTGAAGGTGATCGTGACACTGTCCTGCAGATAGCAGAGCACACCATCGTCCTCGGTCCAGTAGAACATCGCCGGTCCGCTGTCCGGTGCGGTCACCACGGTCTCCGCGCTGTACGGATCGCTGAAGACATAGCCTGCGGGCCCGGTCCATATCCCGACGCCCGTATTCCCGATGAACGCACTGAGGACATATTCGAGCGTGCAGATGGTGGAGTCGGGTCCGGCGTCGACGATACCGCAGCAGGTCGGGTCGCTTGCAGGTAGGATCTGGATCTCCACGTCCGCTGTACCAACACAGCCGAGCGGGGTCGTCAAGGTGTAGGTGTAGACACCGGGTGGGTCGACCTGGGGGTCGAAGGTGTCAGGAACGAGGTTGCCAGCGGCATCGGTCCAGACCCCTCCAGGATCCGGCGTGCCGCCCAGCAGGTCGATGAGCTGGTAGGAAGGTGGCGTGGCACAGAGGACCACGAGCGAGTCATTGCCCGGGTTCAGTCCCGGATCGATATCCACGAACACGCTATCCTGTGCGTTGCAGACCGGATGACCAGCGATGTGCGCTGACACCACGTACATCGTCGCGCTGGTGGTAAGGACCATCGGGTCGGGAATGGTCGGGTCGGAAAGGCCTTCGATCGGTGTCCACGACCATACCATGCCGTCGGATCCGCCACAAGACGCGGTACCGGAGTACACGACGCCCACACCCGGGTCCGGCCCGTCGGAGAAGACCACGTTCCCCTGGTCGTCGAGGACGGTGTAGGTGATCTCATCGTCGAAGGTCCCGGAGGAGAAGCTCAATACGATCGGGTCGCCAGCGGCGACGGCGAAGGTCTGCGTTGAGAAGCCACCGAAGGGTATGGTGAAGTTGGTCGGCACACCTGCAACGGTGATGGTCAGGCTGGCCCCGTTCCAGCCATCGAAGGCGGCATCGGTCATTTCAATGGTCCATTCACAATCCTCTCCGACCGCACCGACCACCGAGGCCATCAGCTGCACCGAGTCGTTACAGATGACCACATCCTCGCCGGCATCCAGCACGAAGGGATCGTTCACCGTTACCGTGATCGTGGTGTCGTAGGTGCAGCCGAAGTTGTCCGTCACTGCGTATTGGAAGGGATACACACCGGGCGCTGTGGCCGTGAAGGAGATCGTATCACCGTTGGCTGAGATCGTGTCCCAGGCCGTACCTCCCACCCAAGCGCTCGAATCGGCGTCGGGTCCGAAGCTCGGCGTGAAGGTGGTGACGTCGGGGATGATCGTCGGGTCGAAGTTGATGGACCAGGAGCAGATGAAACCGTTGTCCGCACCCCACAGATCGGTGCTCTGGTAGGTCCAATCCCCGTTCAGCGGACAGCCCAACAGGTTATCGAAGGTCTCCACGGGCTCGTAGGTGCCCGGGTTGATGGATTCGTTCGGAGGCGTGCCAGCGACCGTGAAGTTCACCCCGCCAGCAACGTTCTCCACCCATGTCCCGTTCGTCGCGGTGGGGCTCCAACAATACTCCCAGCATTCGCCGATCACCGGGTTCTGGTTGCTGTCCGTGTCGTTGGGCGAGCCGATGTACGTACCGCCGCCTCCCTGCTGGTGGAAGATCATCGTCTGCCCGTTCGGGCAGATCACCTGCAGCACAAGGTCGCCCATGAAGGTGTGTTCCATCTCCACGCAGATCGAAAGGATATTGGAGACGCTCGTGACCTGCTGGCCGAAGTCGAACTGTTCGAACGTGAGCGTGGAGGTGAAGGGCAATCCCACGTCATCCGGTAGGAAGATGCCATCGCCGAAGTTCGCATCCGGTATCCCTGTCCATGTGGTCGGCAAGGCGCCACCGAACAACGATACCGTTTCGCCGAAGCAGGTCTCCAGGCTCTCATCCGTGGGGCTGAAGGTGGGCGTGGTGCTCACAAGGATCTGCAGGTCCACGAGGTTGAGGTTCCGGCAGTCATTGTCATCGCGCACGTACAGCTGGACCACATGTTCACCATCCTCGTCGAATACATGGGTCGCGATGGGACCGCTCGTGCTGTCCACCGAGCCGTCATCGAAGTCCCAGAGGTATTGTACGATGTTGAAGTTGCTTTGGGCGTAGGAACCGGAACCGTCGAAGGTCACGGCTTCCCCTTGGCAGATCAAGGCCGGGACCGCTTCGGGCATGGTGGCCACCGAGGTCGGGTTCAGGCAGGGCACGGTGCACTGGAAGCCTGCGGCGAAGTCTCCTGTGCCGAGGCTGTTCGAACGGAACCGGATGGTCAGGCAGCCACTGGTGTTGAAGACCGTGCCGCTCACCACGAGGTTCTGGAGGGCGGAACCGCTGTACGTGCCCAGTGAGGTGGCGCTCGTGTTGTCGCCGTCGTAGATCGTGATATTGTCCGCCGGATTCCCCGGGCCACCCTGGGTGCTCAGGTTGAACACGAACCAGGTGAGGTAGATCACATTGCCGGGAACGTCCGGGCAGATGGTGAGCGTATGATCCTCATTGTCCCCGTACGAACCGTTCGGTCCCCCGGAGTCTTCGATGACACCGGAACAACTGGTCGCGGATCCGGCCGTGATGCTGATCTGCTGGGCATGGGCGAAGGCGAACAGGAGGGCGAAGAGGAGGGAGAACGAGAGGCGCATGGCAGGTCGGCGAAGTGACGAAGTGACGAAAGGAATTGGGGTCATCCAAGAAAGATCCGGATGGAACGGGCGATCCGACCGATGGAGGGGTTTCCCGCATGCCGGTCCGGTCGGCGTATGGCGCCCGATCAAGTTCATCCCCCTTGCGACCTATTTCGTGCCGGAATGGTTGCCCGAGGCGAACCCGCGGATCGGAACAGGCTCTTAGGACTTCTTCTTCGGGAACTTCGGCTTCGGTTCGTAGAAGCCATCCTTCTTCTGGAAGCCGCGCGATGGCCCCCGGTCGTCCCGGTTGCCTTGGTAGCCGCCGCCGCCTTCGCTACGTCCGGGCCGGTAGCTGTTTTGGTGGCCACCGCGGTCGCCGCCGCCTTTGTAGCCGCCCTTGTGCCCGCCACCCTGGTAGCCTCTGGGTCGGTAGCCGCCCGGTTTGGGCCCACCCCGGTATCCGCCACCACCGCCAGGACGGGGTTCGCCGCCCTTGTTGCCGCCCGAGGCCGCGTCAACGCGCACGCTGCGGCCCTTGTAGTTGGCGTTATTGAAGGCGTTGAGCACCTGCTCGAAGTGGTCCGGCTCGATGTCCACGAAGGAGTACACGTCCTTGATCAGCATACGGCCGATGAACTCGCCGCTGAGGCCGCTGATGCCACAGATGTAGCCGAGCATCTTGCCCTTGTCGAAGCCGTCCGCCGTGCCCAGGTTGATGAACATCTGGCGACCGGTGCTGAAGCGCTCCAGTGAAGAAGGACGTTCCGCGCGGGCGCTGTGGTCCTTGCGGCTCATGTCCACGTTCAGGTCGAACGAGGTGCGGTGCGCTTCGATGATGCGGTTGAAGGCCAGGCTCATGAACCGGTCGATGAGTTCTTCCTTCTCGAAGCTCATCAGTTCGGCGCGGGCTTCGGAGAGCAGTTCCTCCAGCCCTTCGCTGTCCACCTCCACGCTCTTCAAGCGCTTCATGTAGGCCATCACCTGCTGCTTGCCGATCTCGGCGCCACCGGGAACGCGCACGTAGGTGAAATGGGTCTTCAGCGCACGCTCGAGCTGACGGATCTTGTTCACGTCGCGCACGCCGATGATGCTGAGCGAGATCCCCGCGCGACCGGCACGGCCCGTCCGACCGCTGCGGTGCGTGTAGTTCTCCGCCTCACCGGGCAGGTCGAAGTGGAACACGTGCGTCACGTCCTTCACGTCGATGCCGCGGGCCGCGACGTCCGTGGCGATCAGCAGGCGGATGGTGCGCGCCCGGTAGCGGCCCATCACATGGTCGCGTTGTGCCTGGGAAAGGTCGCCGTGGATGGCGTCGGCGTTGTAGCCATCCCGCACCAGGGCCGTCGCCAGGTCCTGGGTCTCGTGTTTCGTACGGCAGAAGACGATGCCGAAGAGGTCGGCGTCGGCATCGATGAAACGTTTCAAGGCTGCGAAACGGTCCTTGCTGTGGACCACGCAATACTG
>JAGQVR010000133.1 GCA_020437875.1 Flavobacteriales bacterium | reverse complement strand
CCTCAGCTATGTGAGCGGTACACCGAACCCGACAAGTGTGGTCGGCAACGTGGTCACGTGGAACCTCGGATCCATCTTTACGCTGGGACTCAAGACCGCCCACCTGACCTTGCAGGTACCAGCGGACGTCGGCCTCATCGGCACCGACCTCGCAGCGAATGCATTGGTGTCCATCAGCCAGGCGGAGCCGGACCTGAGCAACAACAGTTTCAACACCATCACCACGGTAACCGCCAGCTTTGACCCCAACGACAAACAAGCGTTCACGGAGAGCAACAACGATGGTTCGTACTTCATCGATGAAGATGAATGGATCGACTACACCATCCGTTTCCAGAACACCGGCACGGACACCGCCTTCTTCGTGGTGATCACCGACACGCTACCGAACACCGTTGACCCAGCGAGCTTCGTGACCGGCGCTGCATCGCACAACTATACCATGGACCTGAGCGGTCAGGGCATTCTCCGATTCACGTTCCCGAACATCCTATTGCCGGATAGCAACGTGAATGAGTTGGCGAGCCATGGCTTCGTCACTTTCCGGATCAAAGCAATGGAACCCGTCCTTCCTGGCACCATGATCGAGAACATCGCCAACATCTACTTCGACTACAACGAGCCGGTGATCACGGAACCGAGCGTGTTGGTGACGGACTTCAGCACCAGAATACGGGATCTGGACACCGGATCCCGAATGGTGCTGGCCCCCAATCCAACCAGCGGCTTGGTATGGGTGCAGTTGGATGCGACCGTTGATCGGAATGGGTCGTTGCGCGTGTTGGCCATGGATGGCCGCCTATTGCTCGACGAGCGCATGACCGGACAACGTACGCTGCTGGACCTGACCGAACTCGGTCCAGGCGCATACCTGCTGGAATGGACCGGGAATGAAGGGGCTCGACTGGTAATGCCGATCATACGGGACTGAACCCATCACTGCTGTATCCGGACAACGATGAACAAGCTCCTCCTCTGCATCCCGTTCCTTTTGGTCCGGTCAAGCGTGGTTGCGGTCACCGTGAACATCTCGGTGGATCGGCAGCCGCTGTGCACGAACCCGAACGGTGAATTGAGCGCGTATGCCAGCGGCGGCGTTGGCCCGTATTCCTATCTCTGGTCCAACGGGGCCACCAGCCAGACGATCTCCAACCTCCCAGCGGGCACATACAGCGTTACCGTGACCGATGGCAACAGCGATCAAGCGACCGATGAGGTGGAGCTGACATCCATTGACTACAACGCCCCGAACTATTCAGGCTGGCCTGTCCGTGCGTATTGCCCTGGCGTTTATCCGGACGCCTCCTTCATGATCATCACCCCGGAACTGAGCATCGTCCAATGGGGCCCTCCACCGTACTTCCTGAACGGCGAGTTCATGGATGTGATCGAACCATTGGGGATCTGGACCAGCTACCTGGGCACCGTGCCAGGAACACCAGGGGTCACCTACAACGTGACCTTCCAGGATGGAAATGGGTGCACGGGCCAGTGGCCTGTGACTCCCGTTGGTCCGGTCGAGTGGCCGGTGTTGGGGATCCTCGACGTACAAGGTTCCTGTTCGAATTTCCCAACGGGTAGCATCGCGATCGCGAACAGTGCCACAAGCACATGGGACATCAGTTATACCCTGGAAGAGATCACTTCACAGGAGATGGTGGTGCCACCCGGTTACGGAGGCATGATAGGTCCCTTTGCCAGCACTTTCGAGATCACCGATCTGCCGCCTGGTGAATACCGCCTCCGGCAGCGGATCATCGGCTTGTGGGACAGCGCGGAGTGCTATGACGAACTGTTGTTCACCATTCCCGACCTGGGCCCGACCTGCGGTAAAGTGCAGGGCCAGGCCTTTGTGGACTACAACGAGAACTGCTCGAGGCAGGGAACCGAGCCCGGGGCGCCGGGGCAGATCATCGAGATACTCCCTGGCCCGCATTACACCACGACGAACGGGTTCGGAACATACTCCCTGGTGCTGCCGCTGGGCAGCTACACCCTTGCACAGCAGAGCACGGTACTTGCCGAGCACTGCACCGGCGGACCCATCCCCTTCACCATTGCCACATCACCGAACATCGTAACGCGCAACCTGCCGGATACCTCGCTGGTTGGGCTGGATGTCCAGCTCGCACTCAGCAGTGGGATCGCCCGGCCCGGCTTTGAATTCCATTATGCGATCGATCTGCGGAACCTGACCCCGCCGTCAAGTGGTGCCACATCGGTCACCCTCACGTTCGACCCGGCACTTGGCTTCCTCTCCGCCACACCACCACCCACAAGTGTTGCGGGGAACACCATCACATGGAATGGGTCAGCGCTTAACGGCTGGCAACATCGGGACCACATGGTGCGCTTCCAGGTGCCACCCGATGTGGGCCTGCTCGGGTATGAACTGGTGGCCGTGGCCAGCGTTACCACCGCCAATACCGATGGCGATCCGGCCAACAACAGCGCCACCGACCTGCGTACCATCACCGGCGCGTACGACCCCAACGACAAGCTGGCCACCACCAGCAGTGGAAGTACCTCGATCTGGTCCATTGATGAGGATGAATGGATCGACTATACCATCCGCTTCCAGAATACCGGGACGGACACGGCCTTCCATGTAGTGATCACGGACACCTTGCCGTCCGACCTGGATCCCGCCAGCGTCATCATCGGTGCGGCTTCGCACACGTTCAGTTGGCAGTTGCGCGATGCGGGCACCTTGAAGTTCCTCTTTCCGAACATCCTGCTCCCCGATAGCAATGTGAATGAACCGCAAAGCCGTGGCTTCGTCTCGTTCAGGATCAAACCCCGTGATCCGGTCATTCCCGGCAGCGTCTTTGCGAACACCGCGAACATCTACTTCGATTTCAACCCGCCTGTGATCACGGAGCCGAGTGTGCTGACCGTGGTATCACCTGGGCTGGTCCTTTCACCGCGCGTTCTACTCGGCGGACCATACGACGAAGCAACGCAACGCATGAACGATGGGCTACGCGCCTCGGGTCTTCTGCCCTTGATCGAACCATACACGGCAATGGGATATGATCATGTTGGTGACGGAGGTGGCGAAACGACCACACCGGCGGTGTTCGCCGTGACCGGCGATGATGCCATTGTCGACTGGGTGGTGGTGGAAATACGCAGTACCAACGCTCCCTATTCCGTGATCGCCACGCGCAGCGCCCTGCTTCAGCGTGACGGTGATGTGACCGCAACGAACGGCACCGGCCCACTCATCTTCAACCTTCCGGCAGGACCTTACCGCATCGCGATCCGCCATCGCAACCACTTGGGCTGCATGACGAACGCAGCGATCTCATTGGGGTCGACCAACACGTTGGTGGACTTCACCATGTCGGCCACGTCGACCTATGGCACGGATGCACGCTCCTCCGTCGGAGGTCGCATGGTACTATGGCCCGGTGATGGCAACGGGGATGGCATGGTGAAGTATGCCGGTTCGGCCAACGACCGTGACCGGGTCCTCGTGGCCATCGGTGGCATGGTCCCAACGAACGTGGTATCCGCGGTCTATGATCCGCGCGATATCGACCTGAATGGCCAGATCAAATACACCGGGGGAACGAATGATCGGGATCATATCCTGCAGAGCATCGGGGGAATGATCCCTACTGCGGTAAGAACGGCCCAACTTCCGTGAAAGGCAACCGGTTCCTACCCGAACCGTCATGCATCCAAAGGAACGAAAGTCGCCTCTCTATCTTGTGACTTCGACCATGTCCCCCCCCTTTGAGACCATGACCATGCTGCGTGAACTACAACTCTGCCTCGCCATGGCTGCCTCGGTCAATGGCATGGCACAATTCGATGTCACTTTGATCGCTGACAGTGCTAACTGTGGCAACAACGATGGCTATGTCCAGATACTCGCGTTGAACCCGGGGGGCGTATACACCTATCAATGGAGCAATGGAGCCACCACCCCCGCGATACATGGGCTCTCACCAGGGATCTACTCCGTGGAGGTCACTGATGCCTTCGGAAACTCGATCACGCGATCGGCGACCGTACATCCAGGCGGGACCGAAGTGCGTGTGGGATTCGAGGGCTATCAGGCCTGCGGGCCTGGCACCTGCGAAGGTCGTGCGATCGTGTCGAGCTGGGTGATCCCGATAGACGACCTTGAACTGACCATCGATCCGCCGAGTTGTTCCGCAGCCATGGCCGCACCCGTGGCGGGTTGGGAGAACGCCTTGGGATGGACGGACCTCCAGGAAGGACAGACCTATACAGTAACGGTGTCCGACGGCCTTGGCTGTACTTCGACCTATGTGCACCTGGTCATGCAGAACAATGACCCGGTGTTCACCCCACAGATCGGGTCGATCGTTCCAGCCTGCGGTAATGAGAATAACGGCGCCTTCAGCCTCGTCGCCGATGGACCACTGCCTGGCTGGCACCTGTTCGATGCGAACGACCAACTCCTTGGCTGGTTCTGGTTCACGGAACAACCCTACACGTTCACCGGCCTCGCAGCCGGTTCATATCAGGTACAGCCCCAGTTCGGAAGCGACTCAGGCACCAATGGTTACTGTAATCCCGGCCTCACCGTTGTCATCCCCGAATTCCCGGAGCCATGCACCGGTATCGCTGGACATGTATATCACGACGAGAATAACGACTGCCTGCAGGGCAGCATCGAGTTCCCACTGCCCAACAGGGTGCTCACCATCGAACCAGGACCGGTCTACGCGTTCACGGCCATGGATGGCAGCTACGACCGCCCGCTCCCATCTGGATCATACACCATCACGCAGGCCTACGACAACGAGACCACGGTGTGCCCCGTGACTGATCCACAACCGTTCACCGTCGATGCAACAACGCCTCTTCCCATCGTTGACTTCGCGAAACTGAACACGATCCCGCTCGACCTTGAGGTGGTATTGATCCATTGGCCGGCTGTGATCGGCGCACCAACCGGCGGCAGTGTGACCGTGCGTAACCTCTCCTCGTTCCACAGCGCTGATGTGGAACTCAACGTCAACTTGGACGAGGATCTTCAGAACGTCATTTGGAGCGGACCGATGGAACTGGGCGTGATCCCACCGTTTGGTCAAGTCGTTCGCTACTTCAACGCCTACGTGCCGCCGCTGGTGGAGCTATTGGATGAGTTCCTGACACATACCGCCACGGCGACCAATGGTACGACCGAGGCGAACACTTCGAACAATACTGCGACGATCTCCGAGCCGATCCTCGGTGCCTATGACCCGAATGACAAGCAGGCCCTAACAAGCAGCGGGTCGAGCGGCACGCACTACTTCGTGGATGTGGATGAGTGGATCGATTACACCATCCGATTCCAGAACACCGGGACCGCTCCAGCCACCACGGTCCTGCTCCGTGACACCATCGATACGGACCTCATGATCCCATCCATCGAGATCCTCGGCGCATCGCATGCGTTCGTTCCATCCTTCGGGGACGACCGCGAACTGGTCTTCACATTCAACGACATCAACCTCCCGGATAGTTCTGTTGACCTCCTCGGAAGCCAGGGCTTCATCAGCTACCGTATAAAGCCGAAGAACGACATCGTGATCGGCGACATCATCAAGAACACCGCGAACATCTATTTCGACTTCAATCCGCCCATCACCACGAATACCGTGGAACACGTGGTGGAGTTGAGCACCGGTGTCAAGGCTCCTGCGATCGATCCAATTGTCATAACACCGAACCCCGCCACGGACCTCATCATCCTGCGCGGTATCGGGAAAGAAGCACTCGCCTACTTGCACGTGATCAGTATCGACGGCCGATCGATCCAAGCTCCGATGCGTTGGTCGGGCACCGCTTTGGAACTGGACATCCGCTCCCTCGCACCTGGCACCTACATCGTGCTCACACCGCAGGGTCAGGCCCGCTTCGTGAAGCAATGATCACTTCAGCACCGTGGACCGCTCATCCAACGCCCGGATCGGACGTGCCCGCAGAATGTCGTTGACCTGGCTCCATGGCACCACTGAACGGTGATCATGAAGCGCCCCATACCGATCATTTGCTCTGAATGGTGATCGGCAGACCAGCTACCTTCCCCTTATGAAACGGCCCCATCTTCTGGCACTGCTACTCTGCTTAGGTAACAGTTGGAGTGCGAACGCGCTCACGGTCTCCGTTTCCGCATTCGGCAACCAGATATGCCAGAACATGCTGGGAGGCGTATCGGCAAGCCCTAGTGGCGGTGTGCCTCCCTATTCATACTTGTGGAACAACGGAAGTACCGAACAGTCGCAGAACGGGCTTGGCGCGGGGATCTATTCCGTAACCGTGACCGATGCCGTCGGCACAACTGCAACAGGACAGGCCGAGGTGGTGGCCTTGAGCGCCTATCCGTATTCCACTGTTAGCGAGCAGAGCTACTGCAACGGCATGCAACCCTTCGTGGTCTTCTGGGCCGGGACCGAGAATGGCATGCCGCCCGATCCCATGACCGGGACCCAACACGGTCCGGGGCCGTACACCTTCCAGGCACCAGGCTATACGACCAGCTATGGCGAATGGCCACAAGCCTGCTCGTGGTACGCCTATTACATGGTCGGTGTCGATGCACCGGCTGGATCGAGCGTTACCGTGAACTACGAGGATGGTACCGGTTGTCCAGGATCGTTCTTCTTTCAGGTCCCCCAACCGGTCACCTTGCCTGCATTGCAGATCGTGGATGTGAACGGATCATGCTCCAATGGTGCCTTCGGTTCGGCCAGTTTGAGCATCAATGCTCCGGTCGCGGCGCCATTCAGGATACGATTGAAGAATAGCGCACACCAGCCGTACCCGGGTGTTTGTGACTACCTGACCTACGAGTATGAGACCACCGCCTCGCATGTATTCACGGGGTTGGTTCCTGGGATCTATTGGGTCGTGAGCGATATCGACGTGTACGGCCTTCGAGAAGACATTCAGGCTCCGTGCTCCGATTCCATCTCGTTCGTTGTTCCCGACCTCGGCACCACCTGTGGCCTGGTCAGTGGACGCGTCCACATCGACAACAATGCGAACTGCGCATACAACAGCGGAGAGAACAACGTACCCAGCACCGTCATCGAGATCACTCCGGGACCCTACTATACCTCCACCGGCTCTTCCGGCACGTACGCCGTGAACCTGCCCTATGGAACCTATCAGTTCGCGGAGCAGCACCCGGTGGTGGAGCAAAGTTGCCCGCTCAACGTGACCGTGGCCGCTGCCTCCCTCACGAACCGTAACATCAGCTGCACCGGTGGCATGCCCTTGGATGCCCGCGTGCTCATGGCCAACGGTGCAGCCCGACCCGGTTTCGAGATCCTCTATGCCATCGACGTTGACAACCTCACCACAGCGACCACGGGCGCGACCACATTGACCGTGCAGGTCGATCCTGCGCTCACCTTCGTGAGCATGACGAACGGTGGCGTCGCCGCAGGAAATTCCTACACGTGGAACCTTGCCATGACCAATGCCTTCCAGCACCGGGAAGTGCGGCTCCGCATGCGCGTTCCACCGGACGTTGGCCTCATCGGATCCACCCTGACCACCACCGCCACGCTGACCACGGCCAACGCGGATGTGGACCTGTCCAACAACACCGCGATCAGCCAGCAGCTCGTCACCGGCAGTTTCGACCCCAATGACAAGCTCGCACGGACCTCCAGTGGCTCTGGCACGACCTACCTGATCGGCCAGGACGAATGGATCGACTACACCATCCGTTTCCAGAACACGGGTACGGATACCGCCTTCTTCGTGGTGATCACCGACACGCT
>JAGQVR010000132.1 GCA_020437875.1 Flavobacteriales bacterium | reverse complement strand
CGTTCGCGCACGTCCAAGCGGTCGAGCGGCACCTGCTCCCCGCAAAAGGTGAGTTCATTGGGCAGGGTGAGGGAGAAGACCTTGTAGCCATCGTTGAACTCGCGCTGGTGGTCCAGGTCGTTGTTCACCACGAAGGTGCTGTAGGTGAAGAGGTGCAGCGCCAGCGATCCGCCCAGCAGCAGCAGGGTCCACAGCGCGGTGCGCAGGACGTACCGGAGGGGGGCGGGGAGCTTGGTCATGACTTGGCGGGCGGGTGCGTGCGACGCGTGAGGGTGAACAGGGTAATGAAGAGGACGAGGGCGTAAGCTGAGAAGATCCACGTGTGCAGTTCGGTCCATACCGGGATGTACCTGCACATCACGAAGGTAAGGAACACGTGCAGCAGGGATAAACCGATGAACACCAAGGCGACCTGCCCATCGCTGAAACCGGCATAGCTCAGGTGATGGGTGGTGTGGTCGCGTCCGCCCACGAAAGGAGACCGTCCCTTCAGGAGCCGGTTGATGGTGACCACGGTGGTGTCCACGATGGGCAGCAGGAAGACGATGAGGGCGCTCATCACCTGGCGGCCCACCTCCCAATGTCCTTCGATGCTGGGTGCGTTCCAGAAGAAGCGGATGCCGACGAAGGCGAGCAACACGCCGAGGAACTGGCTGCCCGTATCACCCATGAACATGCGCGAGGGGTTCCAGTTGAAGAAGAGGAAGCCACTGAGGGAGGCCATGGTGCCCACGATGAGTACCATGTATACGGGGTCGGATGGGCCGATGACCAGGATCGACATGGCCCCGGCGATGAGCACCGCGATGGAGACCGAGGTGGTGATGCCGTCCATGTTGTCCAGCATGTTGATCGAGTTCATCATGCCCACCACCCAGAACAAGGTGAGTGCCACGTTCAGCCAGTTCGCCTCGAACAGGTCGATGCAGGAGCCGGTGGCGATGAGGATGCCGCCGCAGGAGAGCTGCACCAGCAGCTTCAGGAGCGGACGGGTGTTGTAGGCATCGTCCGCCAGGCCCATGAGGAAGCCGAGGGAGGTGGCGGCGAGCAGGCCGAGCAGGTCGGGGCGCAGGGCCTCGGCGCTCTGGCCGGGAAAGAGCAGGCCGTAGAGCGAGAAGCAGGCGAGGAAGAGGATGTAGAAGGTGATGCCGCCCAGGGAGGGCTTGGCCGTACTGCTCCAGCGGATCAGGGTCTGTTCCTCATCGCGCATGCCCAATGTGCGTGCGAAGCGCATGAAGACCGAGTTGATCAGCAGGCTGAAGACCAGGGCCGCGAAGAAGAGGCCCGAATAGATGAGGAACTGCTGGGTGGGGCTGTACATGGCCTATTGCACCGCCTCGCGGTAGGTCGTGAACGGCATGCCCTCGGCGTCCTTCGCACTCACCAATGGGGTCTTCACGCCCCAGTCGATCGCCAGTTCCGGGTCGTTCCACCGGATGGTCCGCTCGGAGGCCGGGTGGTAGTAGGCCGTGCACTTGTACACGAACACCGTGTCGTCCTCGAGGGCCACGAAGCCATGCGCGAAGCCGGGCGGTATCCACAACATGGTGCGGTCCGTCTCATCCAGGCGCACCTTGACGTGCTGGCCGACGGTGGGGCTGTGCGGCCTGATGTCCACGCACACGTCGAGGACGGCGCCCTTCACCACGGATACGAGCTTGCCCTGCGCGAAGGGCGGCACCTGCAAGTGGAGGCCGCGCAGCACATGCCTGGCCGACCGGCTCTCGTTGTCCTGCACGAATTCGACCTCCAGCCCGGTGGCCTCCGCGAAGCGGCGCTGGTTGAAGGTCTCGTGGAAGCGACCCCGCTCATCGGCGAAGATCCGGGGCCGAAGCAGCAGCAGCCCATCAAGTGATGTCGTGCCCACCTCCATCATGATCGTCCGAACAGCCAGCTGAGCAGGCCGGTCTTGGTGGGGGTGCGCTCCTCGTAATAGCCGCCACCATAGCCCTGGCCGTAACCGTAGCCGTAGCCGTAGCCATAGCCATAGTTGTAACCGTACTTGTTGCGGTCGATGTCCACGCCGTTCAGGATGGTGCTGAGGCGACGTATGTTGTTCTCGTTGATCAGGCGGTCCACGTTCTGAACGAACTGCTTCTTGCTGTAGTCGGCGCGGAAGATGTAGATCGGGAAGTCCGCGCTCTGGATGATGGGGATGCCATCCGTTACGAGCCCGACCGGAGGGTTGTCGATCAGGATGATGTCGTACATCGTCTTCAGCTGGTCCATCAGCTCCTGCATGCGCGCGCTGATGATCAGCTCCGACGGATTGGGCGGGATGGGGCCGGCGGTCACGAAGTCGAGGCCCGGCAGGGAGCTGTGCTGGATGCAGTTCTCCAGCTCGTCCTTCTTGATGAGCAGGGTGCTCATGCCGCGGATGTTCTCCACCCCGAAGCCCAGGTGGATCTTCGGCTTTCGCATGTCAAGGTCAAGGATCACCACGCGCTTGCCGCTGAAGGAGATGATGCCCGCCAGGTTGATCGCCACGAAGGTCTTCCCCTCGCCGGAGATGGTGCTGGTGATGGCGATGGTCTTCGGTCCGTCCGTGTTGTCAACGAACTGGAGGTTGGTCCGTATGGTCCGGAAGGATTCGGCGATGAGCGACTTCGGGTTCTTGTCGATGAGCAGCTGCGAGATGGGGATCTCCTTCTTGTATTTCGGTACCATGCCGAGTATGGAGATGCTCGCGTGCGAGAGCTTGGAGATGTCGTGGAGCGAGGTGATGTTGTCGTGCAGTACGTACCGGATCAGCACGATGAGGAAGCAGATGATGAGCCCGGTGGCGAGGTAATAGGAGAGGATCAGGTTGCGCTTCGGGAAGATGGGCGCATAGGGCAGTACGGCCTCTTCAAGGATGCGGTTCTCGGGCACGAAGCCGGCCTTGCTGATGTTGTACTCGATGTCCTTCTCGAGCAGCAGGGTGTAGTATTTCTCGTTGATGGAGAAGATCCGCTCGATGCGGGCGAACTCGAGCTCCTTCTCCGGCAGGGTGCGGTAACGCCCTTCGAACTCCGCCTGCACGTCGTCCAGGTCATCGCGACGCTGTTCGG
Organism: Flavobacteriales bacterium; assembly: GCA_020437875.1. GTDB lineage: Bacteria > Bacteroidota > Bacteroidia > Flavobacteriales_F > PHOS-HE28 > PHOS-HE28. Next base: position 4,810 of record JAGQVR010000132.1, on the reverse strand, counting down.
CCCGGCGCAATAGTTCCTTCAGGCTCTCGAGCACCACCTTCTTCTGGATGTCGATCCGGCGCTCCAGGGAGATGATCTCCATGTTCTTGTCCGTGGCCTCCGTGTACATCCGCTCCCGCTCACTCAGCAGGGAGAGCAGTTCGTTGATGGTCTTGGAGAGCACGCCCTCGTAGTCGGTGCCGGTGAGCATCGGCAGCAGGTCGTACGAGTTGATCTCCGGCATGGGCCTGTCGGTGGCCTTGGCCATGGCCTTCAACAGTTCGATCTCCAGGGTCAGGTTGGTACGGTCGTCCTCGTAGCGTTCGGAACGTTCGAGGAAGATGGGCGTGAGCTGGTTGAGGTCGGCGACCCGGTTGTCCATCCGGAAGTTCTGCAGGCGTGATTCGGAGTCGCGCAGCGCACCAGCAACGGTGTCCTTCTGCGCACGGATGAACTCGATCACGTTCTTGGCGCTCTCGCTCCGCCGTTCCACGTCCCACACGATGAACTCCTTGGCCGCCGTGGCCACCATGTCCAACGCCAGCTTCGGATTCTCATCCCGGAAACTGATGGAGACGGTCTTGGCGGTGTAATCCGCAACGTCCACGAGGAGCTTCGGGGCGTACCGGCCGATCAATCCGTTGCGCGAGTTGATGCGGAAGTAGAGGTTCTGCTTCGTTTCCGGGTCGTTCAGCAGCGGATGGTCGTCCACCAGGATGCGACAGCTGAAGTGCTTCGTGCGGAGGGTCTCGAACGGCTTGTAGGTCCCGTCGAACTGCACACCCGCCACGGTGTACCACAGTCGGAAGGAGTCCTTCCCGTCGAACACGAGGTTCACCGGCACATCAACGATGCTGGAATCCTGTACCACCAGGTCCTGTACCTTGAAGAAGGACCACACGTAGTACTCCTCGGTGAGGATCTGTCCCCGGTTGTAATAGCTCACCTCGAAGGGCAGCTGGTCGATCACGCGCCCCAGGAAGACCTTCGACCGCATGAGCTCGACGTCCGCTTCGATGGTCTGTGTCTCCTCGCCGAAGGCGTTCATGCTCAGGACCTGCTTGGCGGTGTTGTTGTTCCGCAGCTGCAGCACCGAGCGCGATTCGTAGGTGGGGGCGGTATACCGCAGGTAGATGAAGGCCGAGGCGAGCGCCGTGAGCATCACCAGCGCGATCCAGACCAGGCTGCGATTGAGGATGAAGATGAACAGCCCGATCTCGAACTCCTGGCTGAAGTTCGTGATGCGCTCCTTGTAGCTTTCGAAACTGACGTTCCGAGTGCTGTTCACATCCTCGTTGAGCATGCCTGGGCGCTAGAAGTTGCGGCTGATGGTGATCACGAGGAGGACGCTGGAGAGCAGGGTGATGAGGGGGGTGAGATCCGAGAGGATCTCGCGGGCCAGTTCGGGGTTCGGTTGCACGTAGACCACGTCGTCGCCCTGCATCACCATGTCGGCGTACTTCAGGCCGCTGATATCGCTCATGTCGAACTGGTAGATCAGGCGTTCACGGTCCGGGCCATAACGGAACACCTTCACCTTGTGCGCATTGCCGCGCGGGCTCAGGCCACCGGCCGCACCGAGCACCTCCAGCAGGGTCGTGTTGTTGTTGTCCAGCACCACGCTCTTGGCATCGCCACCACCTCCGGGGAATACCACCACGCGCCGGTTCACCACCTGCACCTGCACGAAGGGCTTGTTATAATAGGCCGTGTACAGCTCCTCCAGGTAGGTCTCAGATTCACGCAGGGTCTTGCCGGCCAGCGGAACACGCCCCACCACAGGGAGTTTCACCAGGCCATCACCATCGATGAAATAGTTGAACATGGTCCGTTGCAGGAAGGAGGCCTCCCGGCTGCTGTTGTCCGAGACCAGGTCGATCATCTTGAAGCCGTCGTTGGCGAAGAGCCGGAAGGAGATCATGTCGTTGGCCTGGAGCCGGAGGCTGCCACGGGCGGAATCCACGTACTGGTCGAACTCAAAGTCCGTGGCCGTGCGGAACATGATGTCCCGGTTGATGGTGCAGCTGCTCAGCAGGGCACTGATCGCCAGGCAGATACCAGCCCAGCGTAGAAGGGTGCGCGTCATATCCCGGCAAAAGTAACCATCGCTCCCTGCCATCGCTCAGTTCAGCAGGCCACGGTAGAGCTGGTCCATATCGCGCACCAAGCGGGTGTAATGGAAGCGCTCGTGCACGTGCGCCCAGCCCCCCCGGCCCATATCACGGCGCAGGGCATCGTCCTCCACCAGGCGCATCAGTTGTTCCTCCAGGCCGGCGGGGTCGCCGCTCTCGCTCAGGAAGGCCGTGCGCCCGGGCACCACCACGTTCTCGATGCCGCCCACACGCGTGCTGATGATGGGCTTGTTCGCCGCCTGCGCCTCGATCAGGCTCACCGGGGTGCCTTCGTTCAAGCTGGTGAGCATCACGATGTCCACGCCGGCGTTCACGATGTCCACCTCCTTGATCCAGCTGGTGAAGGTGACCAGGGCGCGGCGCACCATGGGGCCTCCGTTCACACCATGGCCGAAGCCGTGGCCGTTGAAATAGGGACCGTTCACCCGGCTCATGCCGAGCTCGTCCACCCGCTGCTGCAGTCGTTCGCGTTCCTCGCCATCACCCACGATGAAGGCCCGCAATTTGCGCCCGCTGCGGCGGCTCACATTGGCCAGCACGTCCAGGAAGAGGTCGTGGTTCTTGATCGGCACCAGGCGCCCCACGATGCCGATGGCGATCTCATCATCGGCCACGCCGTAGACCTTGCGAAAGAGGGCACGCTTGTCGTCCTGGTCCGCCTGGAAGCGGCTGAGGTCGAAGCCCAGGGGGATCACGCTCACCTTGTCGGCGCTGGCGATCCGGTGCTCGGCCACCAGTTCATGCTTCTGTTTCTCGCTGATGGCCACGATGCGGGAGGACCGACGGGCCAGGAATCGTTCGATGTTCTTGTAGAGCGCGGTGCGCACCGGGCCGAAGTAGCTGTGGAAGACATGGCCGTGGAAGGTGTGCACGATGGCCTTCACCCCGAGGTCGGCTGCCGCCATGCGGCCTACGGCACCGGCCTTGGCGGCATGGGTGTGTACGATGTCCGGCTGGAAGTCCTTGATCAGCTTCTTGATGCGGGTGTAGGCACCGCGGTCGCGCCACGGGGCCACCTCGCGCTGCAGCTCCGGCAGGATCACGGGTTCCACGCCGAGGTTGCGCAGGATGTGGTGGCTGCCCTCCTCCGTGGCTTCCTCACTACCGCCGACGAGCAGGGTCTCGTAGTCGTTCGGGAGGTAGCGGGTCAGGTAGGCCGCGTTGTGCGTGGGGCCACCCAGGTTGAACCGGTTGATGATACGGAGGACGCGGGGCATGTGAGGCTGGCGAAGATACCGCCACCAGCTGAGCGGGGCGCCTTACCGGGAGTGGCTTTTCCACCACGAAAGGTAGACGAGCAGCGCGTGGACGGTTGCCTGTGATGTACCCGGATCCGATGAGCGCAACCGGCGCACCTGGGCCTGTACAGCGCTGAGGTCCAGTCCGGCGCTTTCCACGAGTTCCTTGGTGCAAGTGGCATCGATGAAGGAGGCCATGGGCCCGCGCAGCAGGTCCAGCAGCGGCACCTCGAAGCCTTTCTTGCTGCGTGTCATCACCACCGGTGGTAGCAGGTGCCCGAAGGTCTCGCGCAGAATGCGCTTGCCGCTGCCCTTGACCAGCTTCTGTTCGGCGGCCAGGCTGAAGGCGAAGGCCACCACGCGCTTGTCCAGGAAGGGGGTGCGCACCTCCAGGGCGTGGGCCATGCTGGTGAGGTCCACCTTGTGCAGCATGTCATTGGGCAGGGTGCTCAGCACATCGGCCAGCAGGGCGCCGTTCATGCCGGGCATGCGGCGGAAGGCCTCGGCGAACACCGCTTCGCGACGGTCCATCTCCAACTGATCGGAAGGGCGGGCCACCAAGGCGCCCGCTTCCGCGTGGGTGGTGAAGGCGGCCAGTTCCTGGAAGCGGCGGTCCTCCGGCGTGCCGGCCAGCCTTGCGAACCGGTCGTACTGCCGGAAGCGGTTGGCCCATTTGCCGTTGCGCGAGCGGGGCAGGGCGCGCCACAGCGGAGCCAGCAGGCGTACACCATGCTCTTGCATACCCGGGTCGCGCCAGCGCAGTTCGGCCTGGTGCTTCGTGTACCCCCCGAAGACCTCGTCGGCCCCATCGCCGCCACGGCCACGGTCACATGCTTCCGTGTGCGTTCGCAGAGCATGAAGGAGGGAAGGGCGCTGCTGTCCGCGAAGGGCTCGTCCATGGCGACGAGCAGGCGCGTGTAATCCGCCGCCAGTTCCTCCCGCGTCAGTTTGAAGGTGTGGTGTTCGCTCTTGATGTGGCGCGCCACCTCCTCGGCATAGCGGCTCTCATCGAAGAAGGGATCATCGGCATAGCCGATGCTGAACGTGTGCAGGTGCCTGTGGTGGCGCGTGGCCAGGGCGCTCACGATGCTGCTGTCCACGCCGCCGCTCAGGAAGGCGCCAACGGGCACATCGGCGATCAGGCGCAGGCGCACCGCATCGTCCATCAACTCGAACAAGGTCTTCTGCGGGTCGGTGCTCTTCGGCACCTGCTTGCTCGCCTCCACCACATCGTACCAGCGTTCCACGCGAACACCACTCTTGTCCACATGCATGCAATGGCCGGGCAACAGCTTGTACGAACCCTTGAACACCGTGTGCGGCGCGGGGATGTAGTAGTAGGCGAAGTACTGTCGCGCGCTCACCGGATCCTGCTCGCGGCCAGCGCCCAAGGCCAGCAGGCTTCGCAGTTCACTGGAGAACAGGAAGCGGCCGTCCACCTCGCTCCAGAGCAGGGGCTTC
>JAGQVR010000131.1:2219-7865 GCA_020437875.1 Flavobacteriales bacterium | reverse complement strand
TTCTCGGTGATGCCGTCGACCAGATCGGAGCGTGTGAGGTACATGGTGGCACCCATGCGGAAGTCGAAGCCATGGCCGATGTCCATGCGGGCACCAACGCCAACGGGAATGGCCCAGGTGCGCTCGAGGTACTTGCCGAAGCCGTCGATGTTGCTTTCGCGCACATCGCTTTCATACGTATAGTCCCGCTGCAGTTCCACCGCATCGCCGGCGTTCGGGGCGTTCTCATCGATGTCGCGGATGGTGCCGTCGCTCCAGTAGTGATAGGTACGGCCCTGGGCATCACGCAGGTCGGTCTTGGTCAGGAACTCCACGGATTCGAAACCGACGTTGATGTACGGTTCCACCACCCGCGCCGGGTTCAGGAGCTGCAGGAAGTTGTAGCGGAGCAAGACGCCGCCGGTGGTGATGCGCGACTCGAAGTTGAGGTTGCGGGTGAGGCTGCGCTCGTTCACACCGAGCCGGCCATGGACCACGTGGATGCCACCTTCCAACCATGGGGTGATGGGCGTGGTGGCACGCAGTTCATAGCCCACGCGGGTGACCAGCGGGCTGAACCGGCCGTGCTGTGAGCCCACATCGCCATAGAAGGCGAACATGCCGGGTCCAAGTCCGAAGGTCGGCTTCAGTTTCACCGGCACGCTCATCTCCTCGGCAGGAGGAGGGGGCACGAAGGGGACGGTGACCGTGGTGGAATCCGACTGAGCCAGGACAGGAGCCGAGGTCAGTGGGATCAGGAAGGCAGAAAGGACGAGCGCGCGAACGGAACGGGAGGGAAGGCTGTTGCGTGCGCTCATGCGATGGTGATCAGTGCCGCATCATTGCACCCATTTCTGGTTGCTCAATACGAGCGCCTCTTGTACGGTGATCCGGTCGCCGTTGTTATAGGCGGTGACGAAGGGGCCGGGGAAGGCATGACCGGCGTTGTTGAAGGCCACGCGCTGGTCGCGCGCCTCCGAGTAGGAGCCGAAGCGGCCGGTCACGTACTTGATCCAGCCCTGGTGGCGCTCGATGTTGAAGTCGCCATGATAGCGGTGGCGTGCGGCGAAGTAGCCCCTGCCCACCTCGCGATGTCCGGCGCTGATCTGCACCTTGTACACAACACCCTTCTCGGGAGCAGGAACGGAGGTGACCTTCCTGGGTTCGGTGGTCTGCTTCGGCTTCTGCTGCGCCACGGCCTCCTGCTGGCGGGCTTGTTCGGCTTCGGCTGCTGCCTTGGCCGCTGCTTCCTGACGGGCCGCTTCCTGCCTTGCCGCTTCCTCCGCTTTTCGGCGGGCCAGTTCCGCATCCTGATTGTCCATGGCATCCATGGAACTCGGGTCGTGGGCGAGCGCCTCCAAGGCCTTGGCGCCGACGAAGAACTTCGAGGTGCCGATCACTGCTTTCTGGGTCTCATCGTTCAGCAGGTAGCCGAACTCCCCATCGATGCTGTATTCTCCATCCGGCTTCTCGTTCGCACGGAGCTTGTACACGACCTTCAGCTCCGGACCGGCCGGCAGGTTGAGCCATACGAACTTGGCGATGCGGTCCTGCGTGGTGAAGATGGCCTCGCTGCTGGTCTTCTCCAATGCGGTGAACCCCTGCGGGATGGTCTCCTGCAATTTCCCGAAGCCACGGATATCGCCCTTCTTCACGACCACTTCCACGAGCATCTCATTCTCGGTCACCGGGGTGATGGTTCGGGTCGCGGTGACGCCACCACCACCCTGGGTGGGCGCTACTCCGCTTGCATTGTCCACAACGGCCATCATGGTGGATCCAGCAGGTGCGGCGCTGGCCGCCGAAGCCAGGTCATCGCTGGTGGGGTCCTCCATGCTCGTGGTCTCGGAGACGAGGACCGCGCCACCCGGCCCCATGTCCACGGTGCTCGTTGGTAGCTCGTAGGTCTTGCGCTCGTTGTCCTCGATGTAGGAGAATCGGCCTTGGATGGCCTGGTTGCCACTGAGGGAGGCTTCTGCGCTCAGGGTGTAGCTCACCTTGAAGGTCGGGGTGCTCGGCAGGGCCATCCAGATGAACTTGGCCTTCTGGTCCGCGAAGGTGAAGGAGGCCCCCTTGGTCTCGATGGCCGTCGCCGTCAATCCGGGGGGCAGATCCAATTGCAGTTTGGCGAAACCGCTGAGGCTTCCCTTCTCCACGGTCACGGTCACACGCACCTCGGTGCCGGGCGCCATGCTGGTCGGGACGTTCTGCGTGATGCTCAGGTCGGCGAGGAGGAAGGGCTCCAGGAGAAGAAGCCCCAGGAAATTGATCAGGAGTACCAGTTGGTTCATGATGGGTGATCGCTTAGGGTAAGGCTAACCCCCTCGGAGCCAAATGTACCGGGACCCCGGGGAGACGGATCATCCGCGAACTTAGCGATACCAACAGGAACTTGTTGACCACAAGAGCCCTTTGAGCCCTATCCGAGCTCAATTCCGTCCTGTTCCCACGTTCCGATCACCGCGTTCCAGGCGGTAGATCCGGATGCGAGGGTCCTCATGGACCGGCGATAGTATGCCGTTCCATCGGGCGGATGGACGAACGTTCGGGATGACGAAGTCGACAGAATACACCGCGGCAAGCGTCAGAAAGTCTTTCACCCGGTCCTCCCGGATGAAGGTGAGCATGGAGTCCCGGTCCGCGGCGCGTGGGGCCAGGTCCACATAGGGGTTGGAGAAGTAACGGTCGGTGGCCACGAGCTTCCTGCCGGCCGGCGAAATGAGGTCCATGGCCACCCGGTCCTGCGTCAGGAACACATCCATAGGGGCGGTTCCGGCATGAATGAAGTCGAAGGAGGGCGCATAGGGGTCGGCCGGTCTGCTCGCAGCCTTGTTCACCATGCTGTTGATCTTCCGGTGCAAAAAGCTGCTTGTGAAGGGCAGGAGCACCATCAGGGCGAGAATACCCACCATGATCGCCGCTCGTCGGAACACGGGTCTCGCGAACCGATGTCGTACACGGTCATAGAATGTGGATGGGATCCACCGGCGAACGGATCCGATAGCCCACTTCACCAACACCATGCTCCCGATGGCGAAGAACAAGCAGCCCATCAGTTCCAGGTAGAAGACGAAGTGGTAGGCCGGTACGAATGAAAGGATGACCGATCGTTGGTGGGTGTTGGCCAGTTCAGCGCTCACGCTGGACCAGAGCAGCAAGCCCGTGATGATGGCGGTGGCGTACAGCAGTATGGCGGAGATGGAGTCCCTTCGCCGAAGGCTCACGAAGAAGCCGAAAGCGATCAGCACGCTCACGAGAAGGGGACGATCAAGAAGTGTTCCCGGGAGGTCCTTCAGCAGCAGGCCCTCCATCTGCCATGTCGTGGAGAAGGGGTTCCTCCGTTCCATGCCATAGGCTTCGATCATCGGTGCCAACAGGATCCAGGCCCCGATCGCCGCGATGATCAGGAAGGACGTCAGGTTGCCGACCTGTTGGAGACGAGCGGGTCCATCGCGCAGGACCTTCAGTAGTTGGCTGGCGCCCACACCGCCGAGCAGGAGACAGAGGATCATCGCGGTGGATGGGTGACCCACGAAGGTGATGGCGACAAGTGCCCCTGCGGCACACCATTGCGACCAGCCTGCCGACGGGCGACGGAGCCGGAAGGCCAAGTATAGTCCGATGCAGAAGGCACCGTGCATGAAACAGATCGCGAAGAGGTAGGGGCTGAGCGAAGGAGCGAGCCAGGCCGGAGCATGGTCGTGTACGAGGTAGAGGTAACCGGCGACGCCGAAGAGCGCGGCGATGCGCCCGAAGGAACGCCAGAGCAGGAACGCGAAGGCCGCGAGCGGCAACAGGTCGAGGTGGATGCCGGCGCGGGCCGCTACCACCATGACAGGCGAACCGGTCATGGAACTGAGCCCTGCGAGAATGACGGATAGGAGCGGCGGGTACCAGGCCGTTTCGCCAAGGTAGATCGGGTCCTTGCCGTAACCTCCGTCCAGGATGTTCTGCGCAGCGCCGACATCTCTGAGCAGGTCAACGTCCGGCGGTCTGTCCAGGTCGTAGAGGATGGCGACCCCACGCAGGTAGGCCGGGAGCACCAGTGCCAGGAGCAGGACGAGCGTGAGGACGTTCCGCGTACGTTCCGTCATCCGACGATCATCCGGCGTGTTGCCTTTCCGGTGCTTCACGGATCAGTGGACGCGCAGCGGTCCATGAAAGGAGATCGCCGTTCGGTCCATTTGCTCGTGCGACATCGTGTTGTGGACATGGATGCCCGAACTAGAAGTTCGGCTTCAACATGTACTTGCTGTAGAAGGTATTGATCACGCCCACCGCCTCCGCGGGTGTGTCCACCACGTTGATCAGGTCCATGTCCGGCATGTTGATGTAGGCGTGGCGCTCGCCCATGGTGCCCTTGATCCAGTCCAGCAGTCCCTGCCAGTACTTCCTGCCCACGAGGATGATGGGGAAGCGCCCGATCTTCTGGGTCTGGATCAGCGTGAGCGCCTCGAAGAGCTCATCGAGCGTGCCGAAGCCACCGGGCAGCACGATGAAGCCCTGGCTGTACTTGATGAACATCACCTTGCGCACGAAGAAATAGTCGAAGTCGATGCTCTTCTCCTTGTCGATGTACGGGTTGGGCTGCTGCTCGAAGGGCAGTTCGATGTTCAGCCCCACGCTCGTGCCCCCGCCCCGTTGGGCGCCCTTGTTGCCGGCCTCCATGATACCCGGTCCACCGCCGGTGATCACCCCGTAGCCATTGCCGGTGAGCTGGTAGGCGATCTCCTCGGCCAGCTTGTATTCGGGTGCGTCGGGTTTGGTGCGCGCGCTTCCGAAGATGCTCACGCAGGGGCGGATCCGTTGCATGGCTTCGAAGCCTTCAACGAACTCGCTCATGATCTTGAAGATGGCCCAACTGTCGTTGGCCTTCACCTCGCTCCAGCCTTTGCGTTTGAAGGCGCGCTTGATGCGACGTTCGCTCTCCTGTTCCAGATCGATCTTCTTTGCCATGGTATGCGGTGGATACGTACCGGCGCAAGGGCCGGTGCTTAGTTCAGTTCGGACTTGAGGAAGGGGAAGGTGTGGCCACGACCCATGAGCACCACTTCCTCCGGTGTGCCACGCGCCACCACCTGGCCGCCGCCGGCGCCACCTTCAGGGCCCATGTCGATCACGTGATCGGCCACCTTGATGATGTCCATGTTGTGTTCGATCACGAGCACGGTGTTGCCATGGTCCACCAGCCGGTCAAGTACGTTGATCAGCTGCTGCACATCCTCGAAGTGCAGGCCGGTGGTGGGCTCGTCGAGGATGTAGAAGGTGCGGCCGGTATCGCGCTTGCTCAATTCGGTGGCGAGCTTGATCCGTTGCGCCTCACCACCGCTCAATGTGGTGCTGCTCTGCCCGAGCGTCACATAGCCGAGGCCCACATCCATCAGGGTGCGCAGTTTGGCCGCGATGAAGGGGATGTCCCCGAAGACCTCCAGTGCCTCCTCCACGGGCATGGCCAGTACGTCGGCGATGCTCTTCCCCTTGAAGCGCACTTCGAGGGTCTCACGGTCGAAGCGGCGGCCTCGGCAGGTCTCACAGGGCACGCTCACATCGGGCAGGAAGTTCATCTCGATCACGCGTACGCCGGCACCCTTGCATGTCTCACAGCGTCCGCCGGGGGTATTGAAGCTGAAGCGTCCGGGCTTGTACCCGCGGATCTTGGCGCTGGGC
>JAGQVR010000131.1:0-2121 GCA_020437875.1 Flavobacteriales bacterium | reverse complement strand
CAGCTGGGCGTAGAGTTCCCGGATGTGGTCGAACAGCCCGGTGTATGTCGCCGGATTGCTGCGCGGCGTACGACCGATGGGGCTTTGGTCCACCTCGATCACCTTGTCGATGTGCTGCAGCCCTTCCACCTTGGTGTAGGGCAGCGGGTGCATGTCACTGCGGTAGAAGTGCTTGCTCAGGATCGGGTAGAGCGTGTCCCCGATCAGGGTGCTCTTGCCGCTGCCGCTCACACCGGTCACGCAGATGAACTTGCCCAGTGGGAAGTCCACGTCCACGCCCTTGAGATTGTGTCCCGAGGCACCGCGCAGGATCAGGCGCTCCCCATTGCCGGGTCGCCTTTCCTTCGGCACCGGGATCCGCAGTTCGTTGCGCAGGTATTTCGCAGTGCTGCTTTCTCCGGCGACGAGGTCCGCAGGATGGCCCTGTGCCACGATCCGACCGCCATGCGCACCCGCACCAGGACCTATGTCGATCACGTGGTCGGCACTGCGCATCATCTCCTTGTCGTGCTCCACCACCAGCACACTGTTGCCCCCATCGCGCAGGCTGCGCAGGCTGGTGATCAGGCGCTGGTCATCGCGTTGGTGCAGGCCGATGCTCGGTTCGTCCAGGATGTAGAGCACCCCGGTCAGCTGGCTGCCGATCTGGGTGGCCAGGCGGATCCGCTGTGCCTCGCCACCGCTGAGGGTGCGCGCGCTGCGATCGAGCGTGAGGTATTCAAGGCCCACATCCAGCAGGAAACCGCTGCGCGCGGTGATCTCCTTCACGGCTTCGCGTGCGATCAGGCCCTTCTTCTCGTCCAGCCTTTGGTCCAGTCCGGACATGAAGGTGTGGAGATCGGCGACGCTCATCGTCGCCAGTTCGTGGATGTTACGTCCATCGAGGCGGAAGAAGAGCGCGGTCTTCTTCAGACGGCTGCCGTTGCACTCCGGGCAGGTGACCATGTGCGTGAAGCTGGCCGCCCATTTCTGCACGGTCTTCGTTCCGCCTTCGGCCTGTTCCAGGATGTAGGGGATTATGCCGTCGAAGCGCACGTTGCGGTCGCTGAGGCCCACATTGCTCGTCACCTTCAGCGGCTCGTCCATGCCGTTGAGCAATGCCATCAGCACCGCCTCATCGATCTCGTCGAGCGGTGTGTTCAGGTCATGGCCGTGGGTCTGCAGCACGGCTTCGATCTGCTTGAAGACCCATGAGCTCTTGTAGGTGCCGAGCGGTACGATGGCTCCGCGCTTCACGCTCTTGCTGCGCTCGGGGATGATGCGGTCCATGGCCACCTCGGTCACCTGGCCAAGACCGCTGCAACGCGGACAGGCACCATAGGGGCTGTTGAAGCTGAAGAGGTTCGGCTCGGGCTCCTCGTACGCGATGCCACTGGTGGGGCACATGAGGTTGCGGCTCAGGTAGCGGCTGTCGTTGGTTCGCAGGTCCACCACCATCAGGTTGCCCTTGCCATACTTCATCGCGGTGGCGCAGGTCTCCGAGAGCCGCTTGCGGTCCGTGCCTTTCACCTTCAACCGGTCGATCACGAGTTCGATGTCGTGCACCTTGTAGCGGTCCAGGCGCGGGCGGCTGGTGAGGTCCACCACATCGCCGTCCACACGGGCGCGCAGGAATCCCTGGCGCAGGAACTGTTCGAAGAGCTCCCGGTAGTGGCCCTTGCGACCGCGTACGATCGGCGCGAGCACCAGCACCTCCTTCCCTTCGTACTCGGTGGTGATCAGGTCCACGATCTGCTTCTCGGTGTAGCGCACCATGGGTTCGCCGGTCACATGGCTGAAGGCATCGGCCACGCGGGCATAGAGCAGGCGTAGGAGGTCGTAGATCTCCGTGATGGTACCCACGGTGCTCCGCGGGTTCCGGCTGATCGTCTTCTGTTCGATGGCGATCACGGGGCTCAGGCCGGTGATCAGGTCCACGTCAGGTCGCTCAATGCCGCCGAGGAACTGGCGGGCGTAGGCGTTGAAGGTCTCGATGTAGCGGCGCTGTCCCTCGGCATGGATGGTGTCGAAGGCGAGGGAGCTCTTGCCGCTGCCGCTCAGGCCGGTGATCACCACCAGCTTGTCGCGTGGGATGCGCACGTCGATGTTCTTGAGGTTGTGCACGCGGGCGCCGAGCACCTC
>JAGQVR010000130.1 GCA_020437875.1 Flavobacteriales bacterium | reverse complement strand
GTCCAGCTTGAGGCCGATGGTGAAGGTGGAGCCGGCCGTCACATCCTGGTGGATGTGGTAGTGCCCCATCATGGGATCAAGCGCGGCACCGATCGCATGGTACTGGAACGCGACGTCACCGGCCGCGGTATCCATCACGTTATCCCCGTCGTTGTCCACGAAACCCTCGAGCTTGATGAAGATGCGGCCGGCGGCCGTGTTCCACAACCAGGTCATGTCCGTTTCGTTCAGCGGCGCTGGGGCGGCCACCTGATCGGGATATCCGTAGCTGGAGGCACTATCGAGGCCAAAAGCGAGCTCGACATTGTGCACATGCTCCGGAGCCATGGTACCCAGATCGAATTCACTGTTCCCGTTGATGGCATCGACCAGAATGATCTTGTCGTGGAACTCCCCCACGGTGACATCCGCGTCATCGGTCAAATGGAAGTCGTGGGCATAGAACTTGAGCTTGGTGATCCGCACGCTTCGCCCCATCCCATCCGTGAAGGGAAGGTTGTGGTCGAATGCTGCGGAGCCATTGGTGAAGGAGTATGACAGCTTCACCGCCGCGGTGGTCGGTGTGCCGGAACCACCGTTGTTGGTCGGTGCCACTTCCTCGTCCTTCTTGCAGGAAGTGATGGCGATGACCATGAAGGCCATCAAGGTGAGTTTCTGGTAGTTCATATTCGTTGCTAGTTGATGTTGTACGTGATCCCGGTCACGAAACGTTGCCGTGTCGGGGTGATGTCGTTGCCCACTTGGTTCAGCAGGGCATGCTGGTAATACGCTGAAAGAGAGAGACGCTTCCACCACACCCGCACGCCGGTATGGGAGAAGACGGTGGTACCGCCCGTTCCGTGGTCCGCGGTACCCTGGACCTTGTCATGTGCCATCCACTCGGCATATCCGCCGATCGCCGGCGCAATGCTGAGGGTGTCGTTGCCGAAGCGATGGAAGACCTCTGCCGTGGTGCCGAGGCCATGGCCCAGCTGGTAACCCGCGGCATTGGCGCCATTGAAGCGGGCCAGTGCACTGATACCCCCACCGATCCGTCCATGGCGAACGGAATACTCCAGGGAAGCAAGAGCGTCCCAGGATCCGGTCCCGAGCTGGATATCCGGACTCGCGACCACGTCATCCACCCGAAGATCGTTCCGTCCAAGCGGAACCTTGACGCCCCCACCGACGAGCAGCCGATGCACGAATGGTGGCACTTCGGTGTCGCAACGTGTGTTCACGAGCTGGTAACGGAGCATGGCGAAGGCATCGCCCAAGCCATAGGCATCGAGCACCTGATACTCGTTCACACTGCGGTAGGTGTTCGTCAGCGGCAGGCTTGCGAGCAGGAAGAAGCGTTGGCCAAGCCGGAGGTCGGCACGCAGCTCCATGACATTCACAAGCTCCGTCATCGGCACCTCGGCGTACTGCACGCCAGGTTCCACATGACCGCCGTGCTTGGCAGCCAGCAGCGCTGATCCCATGGGCACATGGGTGGTACCCTCCATCACCCTGCTGCGATAGAACAGGCCGATGGTGCTCCGCCGGTCGTTCGGCTGCACCCCGAGGAAGATGCCGCAGACATCACATGCACTGGCGGCGAATGGTACGCACAGCCACAGCCATGCGACCAGGATTCTGTTCATGTTGATCGAATGATCCGTTGAGAAGCATACCCGCGTCCGGTCCGCCGAAAGGCGGATAGGGAGGCAGGTCGTCCGGATCAGGACCAGGGCACCGGTTCCTCCACCGGCAAGGAACGATCAGTGATCCGCTCTACCAGCGATGGATGATCGATGGTCAGGACCGCAGGTGCCGCAACGGAAGCATCGGCCACCACCGGCACCTTGGGTTCAAAGCGTGTAGCGATGCGATCCGCAGGGAACTCCTTCTCCGCCTGTTGCTCCAGCATCCGGAAACGCTTGCTCAGCTGGCATTCGCCGTGGCAGGTACGCATCGCCTCCACCACATCGCGTTGCACGCAGAGCTCACGCTCGATGTAGGCACGATCAACATGGAACTGCAGCAGGACCATGAGCGGGGCCAGATGGGCCAGACCGATGACGGCCAGCACCGAAGCTGCCAGGGACCTCCGCATGGTGTGCAAAGATAGATGTTCCGGCCGCGCGGATGTGGCCCGGGCATCGCATCTTCAGGCCCGAAATCGCCTCGCTCCCAACGGATGCACCGCGACCTGATCCTCGTCCTCGGCCTGCTCTTCGCGGTGTCGGTGCTCACCATGCTGAGCCCGCGGTTGCGCATCGCCTACCCGATCCTTCTGGTCCTGTCGGGATTGTTGATCCCCTTCATCCCCGGCATCCCGCGCGTGGCGGTCGAGCCCGATCTCATCTTCCTGATCTTCCTGCCCCCGCTGCTCTATGAGGCGGCCATGCACACCTCCTGGCCCGAGTTCTGGAAATGGCGCCGGTCGATCAGCCTGCTGGCCTTCGGGCTGGTCTTCTTCACCTCGGTGTGCGTGGCCTGGTTCACGAGCTCCTTCGTTCCGGGCTTCACGCTTGCGCTCGGCTTCCTTCTGGGCGGCATCATCTCACCACCCGATGCCGTGGCCGCCACTTCGGTCCTCAAGAGCGTCCGCATTCCACGCCGGGGCATGGTCCTGCTCGAAGGAGAGAGCTTGATCAACGACGCGAGCTCCCTGATCGTGTACCGCTTCGCGCTCACTGCGATCCTCACCGGGACCTTCTCAATGGGCACGGCGGTGGAGGACTTCTTCCTCGTTGCGGTCGGTGGCACCATCGCCGGGATCGCGCTCGGCAATGTGCTCTATGTGATCCATCGCTTCCTGCCTACCACCCCGAGCATCGATACGGCCATTTCCTTGATGACCCCCTACATCGCGTACATCATCGCAGAGACCTTCCACTGCTCAGGGGTGATGGCGGTGGTGAGCTGCGGGCTCTTCCTCAGTTTCCGGGCACACGACTTCCTCGACCATCGCTCGCGCATGCAGATCAATATGACCTGGTCCACCGTGGGCTACATGCTCAACGGACTGGTCTTCATCCTGATCGGCCTGGAACTCCCCGTGATCATCGAAGGGTTGACGCGGGAGGAGGTTGGCTCGGGTATCTACTACGGCACGCTCATCAGCGGCCTCATCATCATGCTGAGGTTCCTCTGGATCCATCCATCACTACACATCCCGCGTTGGCTGTCCGGCCGGATCCGGCGAAAGGAGGCTTCGCCGGGGTGGCGACTGCCCGCTGTGCTCAGCTGGTCCGGGATGCGGGGTGTGATCTCGCTGGCCATGGCGCTCGCGCTACCCAAGACCCTTGCCGATGGTACTCCATTCCCGCAGCGTTCGGACATCATCCTGATCACCTTCGTCGTTATCCTCATCACCCTCGTGGTGCAGGGGATCAGCCTGCCTTTCGTGGTGCATTGGCTGCGGATGGACGAGGTGGACAAGCGGCTGAGCCCGGAGGAGCAGAAACTGACCTTGCGCCACCGGCTCGCGAAAGCCGCTCTGGACCGCCTGGACCGGGAGGATGTACCACGCGATGAGATCGTCGATCGGTTGCGCGCCAACTACCGCAGGGTGCTCGAGAGCACCGCCACGGGTCTGCAGGAGCTTCATGGGGAAGGTCTGCCGACCCGTGCCGTGGACCGCGACGAGCTGGAGGAGTTCCAACTGGCGACCATCGCTGCCCAGCGCGCGGCGCTCAAGCGCATCCGCAAGGAGAATACCTTCGACATCGAACTGATCCGGAAGCAGGAGGCGCGCCTTGATCACGAGGAGGCGCGAACCGAACATTGAACCATCAGTCCTTCGCATTGCTGTTATCCGTCACGCTCCACCATGACCTGCTGATCCTGCTGGCCCTGCTGCTGGTCATCGTGCTCCTGCACATGGTCAGTGGCCGGTTCGGCATCTCACCGCCGATCCTCCTCGTGCTGGGCGGTCTTGGTGTGAGCCTGTTCCCGGGCATCCCGACCGTGGAGCTCGATCCGGACCTGGTCTTCCTGATCTTCCTGCCGCCCCTGCTGTACGAGGCGGCCTGGCGCACCTCCTGGCGTGAGTTCTGGGGCCAGCGCCGGGCGATCAGCTTGCTCGCCTTCGGCCTCGTGCTCTTCACCGCGCTCACGGTAGGGCTCATCACGCACAGCATGATCCCCGGCTGCACCCTGGCATTGGGGATCCTCATCGGCGGCATCGTATCGCCACCTGATGCCGTCGCCGCGACCTCCGTGCTCGGCGGCATGCGTGTGCCCAAGCGGGTGCTCACGATCCTCGAGGGCGAGAGCCTGGTGAACGATGCCTCCTCGCTCATCATCTTCCGGTTCGCCCTGGCCGCGGTCATCACCGGCCAGTTCGCTCTGGGGCCGGCCATAGGCACCTTCTTCTACGTATCCATCGTGGGCATCGCCGTCGGGCTGGGTGTGAGCGGACTCATGTACCTCATCCACCGTTACCTGCCCACCACATCCGCCATGGATGTCGCGCTCACCCTCGTGACGCCACACCTGCTATACATCTCTGCCGAAAGTGTACATGCTTCCGGTGTGCTGGCCGTGGTCTGCGGCGGGCTGTTCCTGACCAACCGCTCCTCCGACTTCCTGAACTACCGTGCCCGGATCCAGGCGAACGGAGCCTGGGAGACCCTCTCCTTCATCCTGAACGGCCTGGTCTTCCTGTTGATCGGTCTGCAGATGCCGATGATCCTTCGGGACCTCGGCATGCCGCCTGCCCCGGCCCTGTTCTACGCCTGCATCGTCAGCGTGGTGATCATCGCATCCCGGCCGGCGTGGGTCTTCTTCTCGGCTTATCTGCGGGTATGGCTCAGCGGAGGCCGGTCAAGACCGAGTCTTACACCGAAGGCGCTCTTCCTGATCTCCTGGGCGGGGATGCGCGGCGTGGTGTCGCTTGCTAGCGCATTGGCCATTCCACTCACACTGGAGGATGGTTCCGCATTCCCCATGCGCAACTTCATCCTCTTCGCCACTTTCGTTGTCATCCTTTGCACCCTGGTATTGCAGGGTCTCAGCCTTGCGCCGGTGATCCGGGCCCTGGACCTCGAGGTGGATGGCGACCCTGCGGTGACCTACCAGCTCGAACGACGGCTGCGCGCGCGCATGGCCCAAGCCGTGGTGGCCCACCTCGATGGCAATTACGCGGTGGAGCTCGGCCAACATGAGGCGTTCAGCAGATTGCGGCACAACTATGAACGCCTCGGTTCGGAATCCTTGACCGAGGGCGATCCGCAGGAGCCCGTGCTGCGTGAACGGTACAAGAATGCCCTTGTCGACCTCATACTTGTCCGTCGCCAGGTATTGCGCAGCGAACGCTGTGAGAGCGATCTGGACCTGGAGATCGTGCGTCGCATGGAAGAAGTGCTCGACCACGAGGAGGCCCGCATCCAAGGAACCCGATATTAGCCACCATGCACGCCGGACGCCGCTTCACCTTCCGCGAGGTCATCTTCTGGACCCGCCGGGACATCCTCTTCTATCTCATCGTTGGTACGATCCCCACCCTGCTCTACACCCTGCTGGGCTGGACCTGGCTCACGATCCCCTGGGTGCCCATCGCGTTGGTGGGTACGGCGGTGGCCTTCATCGTCGGGTTCAAGAACAACGCCACTTACAACAGGCTCTGGGAAGCCCGCCAGATCTGGGGGGCCATCGTCAATACGAGCCGTTCGTGGGGGATCATGGCCATCGACTTCGTGACGGAGCAGCACAGCAAGGCTGCGGTGGGCTCCGATGAATTGCAGGCGATCCGAACACGGCTGGTACACCGGCACATCGCGTGGCTGCACGCCCTTCGGTTCCAGTTGCGGGTGCCACGGGCATGGGAGCGCATGATCAAGGTGTACAACCGCGAGTACCGCGATGCCTACCCGGTGGATGAACAGGATGGCAACACCCTCACCGATGCGATCGCCGGTCTGATACCGGAGAATGAAAGTGCGATGGTGCTGAAGAAGGCCAACGCCGCCACGCAGATCCTCGCCCTACAGTCCAAGGACCTGCGGCTCTTGCAGGAGCGTGGCTTGATCGACGATTTCCGGCATATGGAGCTCGAGAAGTTGCTCTCGGACCTGTACACGCAGCAGGGCAAGTGCGAACGGATCAAGAACTTCCCCTACCCGCGGCAATACGCCACGCTCAACCTCATGTTCGTACGCTTGTTCAACGGCCTGGTGCCCTTCGGCATGCTTGGTGAGTTCGCGAAGCTGGGCGATCACTTCGTCTGGCTCACGATCCCGTTCACCGCGCTGGTGGCCTGGGTCTTCCTGATGATGGAACGGATCGGCGAAGCCACGGAGAACCCCTTCGAGGGCAGCGCGAACGATGTGCCCATAACGGCGCTCACCCGGACGATCGAGATCGACCTGCGGGAGATGCTGAACGAGAGCAACATCCCGGAGCCGCTCAAACCTGTGAACAACATCCTGATGTGATCAGCAGGACATGCTGGACACGCATCAGGTCGGTAGCACGTGAGCGATTGGATAACCTTCGATGAGGTGGGTTCAGTGTTGTATCGCGGCCTGTAGGTTATTCATGAGTTGAGCGTTCGCCAGTCCGGCTCCGACCGCCGAAGGTGTGGTGTCGAAGTGTATTCCGTTCAGGAAATCGGTCATTTGCACGCTCAATTGGATCACGGAACCAGGTGACCCATTGTATTCATCCACCTGCAGCATCACAGGACGGCGCATGCTGGAGGTCGCTGGGGCATATTGGATCGCTTCATCATTGGAATTGACCACAAGATCCCCATTGCTGTTCCAACGTCCAGTGATCTCCAGGAACTTGAACCCTAGAGCGGAGCTCTGGTACAAGGTCTGATCGTTAAGCGGCGGAGTCGGAAAATCCGCCGGAGCCAGGGCATTGTTCGCGTCATCGAGACCCAGGTCGAACGCGATGCGAGGTATGCCACCCTGGACCATGAGGCCAAGGTTCTGTGTTATGCCGTTACCCGATGCACGATCCACTTTCAGGACAACATCGGGGAATGACTTGATGACCGCACCACTGTTGTTGAGCAGTCGAACGTTCGAAACAATGAACCGCATACGATCCAATTCCACAGCAGCACCATCCTCATCTTCAAGCTGGTCATCGAAACCCCATGGAAGGAACCCTTCCTTGAAAAAGAAACCGACCGAGACCATGTATTCCGGCGCTGGGGTGGAGGGTGTTGGTGAGGGTTCGGGATCGTCCTCCTCCTTCTTGCAACCCATGGAACAGACAATGACCAAAAGAAATACGGGCAATGCTCGTCGGAACATGGCGGGGTGTTCTTGAAGGATTGAAAGTAATCAACCGGACGATGAACCGTTCATCCAATGCCATTGCCGATCGCTCGTACATCCAGCGAATAGCTCGAACGAAGAAGGGGCCGCTTGCGCGGCCCCTTATCCTGTTAGGTAGCTCGTGATCACTCCTCCACCACCTCGAAGGGGATGGTGCGCACCACATCGCGGTGGAAGACCACTTCGGCCTCGTATTTCCCGAGGGCCTTGATGGCTTCACCTTTCAACTTGATGTTCTTGCGGTCCACCTCGAAGCCGAGCACACGGATGGCATCGGCGATCTGGATGGTGTTCACACTACCGAAGATCTTGCCCTTCTCACCGGCCTTGGCGCCGATCTTCAAGGTCTTGTCAGCGAGCCCGTTGGCCATCTTCTCGGCTTCCGCCTTGATCTTGGCCTCCTTGTGGGCGCGTTGCTTCATGGTCTCCGCCAGCTGCTTCTTCTCGCTCGCGGTGGCGCTCACGGCCAGGCCACGGGGCAGGAGGAAGTTGCGGGCGTAACCCTCCTTCACCTTCACCACGTCGTTGGCGTAGCCCAGGTGCTCCACGTCTTGTTTCAGGATGACTTCCATGTTCAGGCGTGTTGGGGTTTACTTCATCATATCGGCCACGTACGGCATCAGGGCCAGTTGGCGGCT
>JAGQVR010000129.1 GCA_020437875.1 Flavobacteriales bacterium | reverse complement strand
ACAATACCGGCAAGAACATCTCCGGTCCCACCTTTCGCCATTCCTGGATTACCTGTTGGCAGGTAGTAGGCCGCACCATCCGGTGAGCAAACAGCGGTATAGGCATCCTTTAGGATGATGTGGCAATCATTGTCTCGGGCGAACTCACGCGTCCGCTGCAGTCGATCATAGCCGGAGGTGGATGGCAGGCCCAGCAAGCGGTCCATTTCCCGTGGGTGCGGCGTAAGGACCGTCCTGGTGCTGAGACGATCGATCAGTCCCGTTCCAGCCGCAAGCAGATTCAGTCCGTCCGCATCGATCACCAGCATGCCGGGCCAGGTATCGAGCAGCTTGCTCAGGACCGAGGCGGTCATCGTTGACCGACCGATCCCCGGACCGAACAAGATCGATGTATATCGCTCCAGGTCAGGCAATTGAGCAATATGATCCGGCGAAGGATCGCGTGAGGTCATAAGATCGGGCAAGACCGTACGGATCGGCATCAATGTGTCCTCCGTACCGTGCACGGTGATCAGGCCGACCCCACTTCGTGCACAACCCCGAGCTGCCAGCAGCGCAGCACCGTGGCAACCAGGACCACCCGCCATCAAGAGCGCGTGTCCATGGTCGCCCTTGTGAGAGAAACGCTCCCTCGGCTCAAGTAAGGACTTGATATCCAGAGGTTCGATCAAGCTGGCAAAGCGCGGTTCCCCGGCCGCATACCACGGGTCCAGACCGATACTTACCACCTCCCGATCACCTGTACGACACCCGGTCACAGGAAAGAAAAAGGCGGGCTTGGGTACTTCGAACGTAATGGTCAGATCGGCATTCACGATCGGCCCCTGACCTGAACTGAAGCACGGATCGATCGTTCCGGTGGGTAGATCAACAGCGATCACCTCGCACTTGGAACCATTGATGGCTTCCACCAAGCTGGCCATTAGGCCGGTGACCGGACGCGTGACACCCGTCCCCAATAAACAATCTATTAATATTTCATTATCAGAGAATTGAATAGCATCACTGCTATCAATGATCTGATCGACGGGCAGGTTGATATGGGCCAGTCGCTCCATGGCGGCCTTGTGGCCAGGGCTGGTCGTTGTACCGTGCACTGCTCTGGTCACCCTGACCGTTCTTCCGGCTTCATGCAGGTATAGGGCGATCAGCAAACCATCGCCGCCGTTATTCCCTGGACCGGCCACCACGTGGTAGCTCGATGCTGAGCTGAGGCGTCCGTCCTTTTCCAAGGCGCATATGCGGGCCACACAACCTCGTGCAGCGCGATCCATCAACTCGGCCTCCGTCAACCCGGCGGCCATGGCTGCCTGCTCGACCGACCGGATGCTCTGGAAAGAAAGTATCGGGATCATGGTGACCGGGCGCGATGTCGACGTCGAAACTACGCTGCTGAGAATACCTCTTGACCGACCTGGATGGGAGACCATCGCTGAAGTGAGCATTGTCAGCAACAGAACCGGGACATCCACGCTATTTTAGTAGCCTCTCCCGATCTCGTAAGATGAACCCAAAACCACTCTTTCACATGAATAAAGCGATACGCTTCGCCTTGGTAGCTGCCATGGCACCGGGTATGGCCTTGGCCCAGGAGCCTGGCCCGAATCTGGTGAGCAACGGAGGATTCGAAACCCGCTCTCCCGAAGCGAATACCTGGGACCAGCTTGACCGGGCGACCGGTTGGAGCAATGCCAACGGCGGTTCCGTTGATGTCTTCAGCAAGATGGGGACCGCGAAGAACGTAGGCATCCCTGATAACGACCTCGGCTCGAGTCCCGCCCAGGAAGGCGAGAGCTACGCCGGTTTCGTGGCTTGGAAGGACGATATGCGCCCGAATTTCAAACGTCTCGTGAACGGCCGTGACGAGAAGCCCTTCAAAGCGGCTTGGAACCAGTACAGTGAGTACCTGCAGACGGCGATCGGTTCACCGTTGACGCCGGGCCAGAAGTACGATATCACCTTCTGGGTGAAATTGGCCGACAAGAGCGACCGGGCCGTGAACGGGATCGGCGCCTACTGCTCCCCGTTGGAGTTGAACTACCACCACCGTCACCACCTCGCCGAACTGGCCGATGTGAAGAGTGAGGCCGTTCTTGACAACAAGAAGGACTGGGTGGAGGTGAAGGGGACCTTTGTGGCCGATGGGGATGAGAAATACCTCATCATCGGTGCCTTCGGCCCGAACATGGAGAAGAAGAGCGTCATTGAAGGTGCTGATAACCAGCGTGCTTACTACTATATCGATGGCATCAGCCTGCGCCTGAAGCCCGAAGATGACCGCGACAAGGACGGAGTTCCCGACAAGGAGGACAACTGCCCGGATGAGGCCGGCCTGAAGACCCTGGGAGGCTGCCCTGATCGTGACAGCGATGGCGTAGCCGACAAGATGGATGCCTGCCCGGACCTGGCCGGTCCTGTTGACAAGCAAGGCTGCCCGGATAGCGATGGCGACGGCATCGCGGACAACCTGGACAAATGCCCGAAGGTCGCCGGTGTACCTGAAATGAAAGGTTGCCCTGCCATCAAGGAGGAGACCAAGAAGCTTTTCGAGAAGGCACTCACCGGTATTCAGTTCGAGACCGGGAGCTCGGTGATCAAGAAGAGCAGCTACGGCATCCTGGACCAGGTGGTCGCAGTGATGAACGAGAACCCTGAATACAACCTGGAGATCCATGGTCATACGGACAGCCAGGGTGACGATGCCAAGAATATGAAGCTTAGCGACGACCGTGCTGCTTCGGTGAAGAAGTACCTGACCGACAAGGGGGTAGGTGCGAACCGTCTGCGTTCAGAAGGTCATGGTGAAACGATACCGGTCGCGGACAACAAGACCAGCGCTGGTCGTGCAAAGAACCGCCGCGTTGAGTTCAAGGTGATGTTCTGGGAGTGACCCCTTCCTTGCATCGTTCTAGAAAGCCGCCCAATGGGCGGCTTTCTTATTTGGTACCGGACCGCTCCGTTCAGCTCTTCAAGTTGTCCCTCGGCGCCCAGAACGAGCATTCCCGAATGATACCGAGCCTCAAATGACCGGGGATCCGTGAATTGCCTTGGATCCACCGGTCCTCGCGGGTGCACTCAAGACGGTACACCAGGCCCATCCCCCAGGAAGTGGCCACCTGCTCGGAGATGTCCTAGCCAGGCGTAACAACGGCTTCCGCATAGCGCCCCGTTGATCACCCACCGACCGGGCGGGGACGGAGATCCGCGTCGTGCCCGATCGATCATGATGACGGGATCCCGGGATCTCGTAGGTCGACCATGCTTCCCGCTTGTGCCTGTGTCAGGCACTTTCCCCGCGATCGGTCGTGAACACCGAGAAATGACTTGCGCTTTGCACGGCCCAACGTCAGGGATATGAGGTATCAAATGCAGAAAGGCCGCCCGAAGGCGGCCTTTCCGATCAGTGAAGCTCAGCTTACTGGAAGTAGAAGTTGATGCCGATGCGAGCACCGCTCACACCCGTATCGATACCGAAGCTGTTGTTCTTGGTATCGTAAGGACCTCCTTCAACGGTCACGCTCTGAACGGAACCGGTGTTCGGGGTGGTGGTCGAAGGCACCCAATGCTCGGTGGTGGTCTCACCGAAGCCCTCGCTCATCATAGCCAGGCCCCAGGTGTACTCACCGCTCAGCGAGATCTTCGGAGCTGCGAACCATTCCACGCCAGCGAAGCCGTTCAGGCCGATGGAGAACACGCTGCCGTCCTTCATCTCGGTCGGGCGTGAACCTTGGTTGTCGTTGCTCAGTGCGTT
The DNA here is from genome assembly GCA_020437875.1 of Flavobacteriales bacterium. Taxonomy (GTDB): domain Bacteria; phylum Bacteroidota; class Bacteroidia; order Flavobacteriales_F; family PHOS-HE28; genus PHOS-HE28. The sequence continues at coordinate 4,155 of JAGQVR010000129.1, read as the reverse complement.
GCCGTACTCGTAGGTCGTCTTGGAGCTACCGAGACCGATGTTCAGCTCACCGCCGTAGACACCGACCACACGGGTGCTACCGACACGCTTCTCGATGCCAGCACCGAGTTGAACGGCCATGTAGTTGCTCTTCATCACGTCCTCCACCTGAGGGATGGGGTTCGGGAAGGTGGGCAGGGGGTTCGGAAGCGGAGCTACGTCCACCAGCGAAGTCTCTTTCGAGCTGCCGAAGCCGATGCGCACGCGACCGCGGTAGGCGGTATTGGCATCGATGAGCTTCTTACCTCCGATCACCACCTGTGAGCCGCTGCTGCTGGTGCTCGAGAAGAAATTGTTCAGGCCGACACCACCGTTGTTGGTGTTGCCGTTGAACAGGTTGCCTGCGAAGTTGATCAGCGGCGTCGCTTCGAAGGTCAGGCCCCAGTCACCGCTCTGGCTGAGCCAGTTCTCACCGCGGTTGCTGGTGATCTCCCCCGTTTGAGCGGAGGCGGTCATGGCAGCTACCATGGCTGCCGAGAACAGTACATGCTTCTTCATTTGTCGTTGTTTAGGTGCGTGTTTGGTTCGAGGTTGTTCGAGTTGGCAGGACGAAGATCACTGCGTTCCGCGGTGCAACGTTATGAACTTTTCGCGGTCTTTACACAGCTCTTTGTTCATCGCGGGCGTTCCGCCCCTGCTTGCCAACTACCGTGCCGTTCCTTGTCGGCGGTGCAAATATGGTAGATCTTTCGTGATCCTAGTGCATTAGACCTTGTCTTGCAGCATCGGGACGAACCGGAAGGCACCCAGGTCCTCCTTGAGCAGTTGACCATCCGCCGATCGATCGATCCGGAGCATCCGTTGTTCATCACCCTCCCCGACGGGTATGACCATGCGGCCACCCGGCTTGAGTTGATCCGTAAGTCCCTGAGGCACAAAGGGTGCACCGCATGTCACGAGGACCCGGTCGAACGGTGCTTCCCTTGGAAGGCCGACGAATCCATCGCCATGATGGAGATTCGCCTTGACCCCGAGCCGGGCCAACCGCTCCTTGGTCTGGAGGTAGAGTGGCCTGTGGCGTTCGATACTGAAGATCTTGCACCCGAGCCTGGCCAATACCGCCGTCTGGTATCCGCTACCGGTACCGATCTCCAGGACCTTCAGCCCGGGTCGCAGGCCCAAAAGCGCGGTCTGGAAGGCCACGGTATAGGGTTGGCTTATCGTCTGGCCACAACCGATGGGGAAGGCGATGTCCTGATAAGCCATTTCAAGGAAGGCGGTGTCGTCGATGAAGAGGTGCCGGGGTACCTGGCCGATCGCCCCGAGCACCTGCTCGTCCACTATTCCTTTGGCCCTGAGCACCTCGACCAGGCGCTTGCGCATGCCTTGATGCCGGTAGTCGTCCTTGATCATCGCTTGGGTGGCGAAGGTAACCTCGCGACCATCCAGCGCCCCGACCTTGTTACATTCGCGGCCTTGTTGAAAAGGTCGTGACCGATCGGAACGCGACCGGAAGCGAATGTCCGAACCGATCCGTATAGCTGTCCTTGGAGGTGGTCATCTGGGCCGGATCCATCTTCAGCAGTTGACCCAGCTGCCGGAGTGGCACGTGGTCGGCTTCCATGACCCCCATCCTGAGAAGTGCGCGGCCCTGCAGCAGGAGTTCGGGGTACCGTCCTATCCTTCCATCGAGTCCTTGCTGGGCGAAGTGGATGTGCTGGACATCGTGACCCCGACGCTGACCCATGCCGCGCTGGCCACTCAGGCACTGGAGCATGGCCTGCACGTGTTCATCGAGAAACCGGTGACGGAAACAGTGGCTGAGGCCGAAGCGCTGCTGGCCTTGGCGGGAAGATCGGGTAAACTGGTCCAGGTGGGGCATGTTGAACGCTTCAATCCGGCGTTCCAGGCGGCACTCCCCTATCTCGCCGAGCCGATGTTCATCGAATCCCATCGGCTGGCCCAGTTCAACCCGCGCGGAACGGATGTCAGCGTGGTACTCGACCTCATGATCCATGATATCGACCTGATCCTGCACGTGGTGAAGAGCCCGGTGGTCTCGATCCATGCCAGTGGCGTGGCCGTCGTGAGTACAACGCCCGACATCACCAATGCACGTATCGCCTTCGCCAACGGTTGCGTGGCCAACCTCACGGCGAGCCGGATCAGCATGAAGAACATGCGGAAGAGCCGCTTCTTCCAGCATGACGCGTACATCGCGGTGGACATGCTCGAGAAGAGCGCGGAAGTGGTGCGGATGCGGACGGTGACCGGTGAACCCGACCCCTTCGCGGTGACCATCGACCTGGGCGAAGGAAAAGGTGTGCGCGAGATCAGCTTCGAGAAGCCCGAGGTCCCAACGGTGAACGCGATCCGGGAAGAACTCCGCTCCTTCGCCGGGAGCATCCGCTCGGGCGATCAGCCTGCCGTCCCATTGGTGGATGGTACGGCGGCACTACGGGTGGCCCATGCGGTACTCGAGGAGATCGCGAAGAACACGCCCGCTTAGATACTGATCGTCCCGAACCTGCGTTGCTCCATGCATAGCATGACCCGTACCCTCGGTCCGCTCGCGATCCTATTGTCCGTCACCGGCTGCCGAAAGACGGAAACCGTGCCCACCTACCTCGTGGTGCCGCGGATCGACGTTCAAGCGACCGATGAGCAGGGCGGGAATACGAGCAAGATCACCGAAGCGTGGGTCACCGTTGATGATCGGAGCGTGGGCGTTTGGGAACTACCCGCCCGCGTCCCGGTGATCGGGACCGGGACGCATACGATCGGCATCACGGCAGGCATCCGTCGGAACGGGAGTTTCGACGACCGGCAACGCTATCCGTACTACACGAGCTGGCAGACCACGACCGAACTGGATCCAGCACACGCGATCGAACTGGCGCCGACCGTACAGTACCAGCCGGCCACCTTCTTCACCGAGCGGTTCAACGATGCGGGCAGTCAATTGCTGGCAGCCTCATCCAGCGACACCACCTTGATCCTCTACTCGGCATCTACGAACCCTGAGGTGCTGTTGGACGGCAGCCAGTGCGGCGGATTCGTCCTGGACACGTCCCATGATGAAGTGCTGCTGCAGACCGAACAGGACTTCCCCGGTGTGAGCGGACCGGCCTACCTGGAGCTTGACTACAGCACGGACGTGGAATTGACCTTGGGCATCTCGTACGTCCTTGACGGCCAGACCACATTGGAACCATGGGTGGTGATCGTGGCGAACGCCAGTGCCGGTTCTGTGGTCTGGAACAAGATCTACGTGGACCTCTCGGACTTCTTCAACCGGGCGGGTATCAGCGGGCGCGATATCTATATCGCGGCCTATCTGCCCAGCGGTCGGAGCCGTGCAGCGGCCTATTTCGACAACCTCAAGATCATCCGTCCGGCCTCATGATGAACCGACGGCTCCTGGTGGCTTGGTACGTGCTTGCCGATCTGGTGAGCAGTGGCGCCGCTTGGACGCTCTTCTACCTGTACCGCAAGACGGTGCTCGAGCCGATCAAGTTCGGCCATGACGTGGCGGTCGCCCTGGACTCGAACTATTTCAAGGGGTTGGTACTGATCCCGCTCTTCTGGTTCGGCCTGTACACCATGATGGGCGGCTACCGGGAGATCCACCGACGCTACCGCACCATGGAACTCGGGCAAACGCTATTGATCAGCTTCATCGGGGTCGTGATCATCTTCTTCGTGCTGCTGTTGGACGACGAGGTGGCCAGCTACCACTACTACTACCGGTCGTTCCTGGCGCTCTTCTTCCTGCAGTTCGGTCTCAATTTCCTGCTCCGCTTCCTGCTCACCAGCCGGACGGTGAAGCGGGTGCACGACCGGCGGATCGGGTTCAATACCGTGTTGGTCGGTGGCAACGAGCGGGCGCTGGCGATCCATGCGGAGATCGAGGGCATGCGCAAATCGCCGGGCAACCGCTTCGTGGGCTTCGTGAACGTGAATGGAGGCGACCAGCTGCTGACCACCGTGGGCCTGCCGCGGCTGGGTAAATGGAACGAACTCCGTCAGGTGATCGGGCAGCACGCCGTGGAGGAGGCCATCATCGCGGTGGACTCGGGCGAGCACGAGCACATCAGCCGGATCATGAACGAGCTGGAAGGAACCGGTGTACGCATCAAGATCATCCCCGATATGTATGACATCCTCTCGGGTTCG
>JAGQVR010000012.1 GCA_020437875.1 Flavobacteriales bacterium | reverse complement strand
GTTCGGCATGAAGTTCACGGAACTGAACGACCTTGCACAAGGCAGTGGCTTCAAGGTCTTCGATGAGGCGGAGCTCGTTGTGGGCATCAACGCCGAAGGTTGCGCAGGATGGAGCCGAAAACAGACCGATGCGCTCATCGAATTCGTGAAGCGCCCCCAGATCGGCGCCACGGGCATCGTATTCCTGAAGTGGACCGAGGAAGGCCTTAAGAGCACGGTGGACAAGTTCTACGGCCCGGAGGTCCTCGCGCAATGGGCCGAACGTTTCGGCATGAAGACCGGCGATCTCGCCTGCATCATGGCCGGCCCGGCGGAGAAGACCCGCAAACAGTTGAACGAACTGCGCCTGCACCTCGGGGACCAGCTCGGGCTGAGGGATCCCTGGCGGTTCGAACCGCTCTGGGTGCTGGACTTCCCGTTGCTGGAGAAGGACGAGGCCTCGGGTCGCTGGCACGCGATGCACCACCCCTTCACCTCACCGATCCCCGAGCATGCGCACCTGCTGGAGCAGGATCCTGGCGCCGTGAAGGCGAACGCCTATGACCTCGTGATCAACGGGACGGAGATCGGTGGTGGCAGCATCAGGATCCACGACCGGGCGATGCAGGAGGCGATGTTCCGCGTGTTGGGCTTCACGGACGAGGACGCGCGTTACAAGTTCGGCTTCCTGCTCGATGCGTTCGAATACGGTGCGCCGCCGCATGGTGGAGCCGCCTTCGGCTTCGATCGCTGGGTGGCGCTCTTCGGTGGCCGCAGCGACATCCGCGAGTTCATCGCCTTCCCGAAGAACAATGCGGGCCGGGATACGATGATCGATGCACCCAGCCGTCTGGATGCCGATCAGTTGTCCGAACTGGGCATCTCATCCGTTGGTTGATCCGTTGTCGGATGTAGTTGCTCGAACAGGACCCCCAGACGATCGTTGGGCCTTTGCGGAACACCTAACGATCCTGCGCGTTCCCGCGCCGCGGTGATGCGATCCTCCGTCAGCGGATGGCTGCTCAGGAAGGCCAGCACCTCAGGCACATCGATCGCTTCGCGCTCCAGGAGCTCGAGCAGCCGCACCATGGCCATGGGATCCAAGTCATTGGCGAACAACATCTCCTGTCCAACACCATCCGCCTCGCTCTCCAACCCACGACCGTAATCGAGGTTGCGCAACGCGTTCGCATTCTCCGCTACCAAGGTCACGACGGCGTTCACATCACCGATCAGCAGGGAGAGGAAGAGATACCCGGCCATGCTTCGGGCCATCATCCGCGTGCTATGCCGCTTCTCCACGTGCGTGGCCTCGTGCGCCAGCAGGGCCGCCAGCTCCTCGGCAGAGGACATCTTCTCCAGGATCCCGGTGAAGACCACGATATGGCCACCGGGTAGTGCGAAAGCGTTCACCTGGGCGTCCTCCACCACATGGTACCTCGGCTCAAAGCTCGGACCCAGGTCCATCGCATCTCCGAACGCTTGCAACGCGATGGTCTTGTCGCGATCCTCATTCAATGCGAAGGCCATTTGCTGGTATGCGGCCTCCCCGATCCGCTCGTCCAGCGTCGACGGCACCACCAGGACCAGACGCTCGGCCGCCCAGGGGAGTATCCAGAGGTAGGCGCACACGAGCAGGGCCACCACACCGAGGAAAAAGATCACCGGACCACTTCTCGCGAAAGAAAGGATGCGATCGTAGCCGCCCTGTCGACCTGTGTAACGCATCCGCAGAACGAAGCTCTTGATGAAGAGCTCATCCCGGATGAGGAGGACGCGACGCGGATGGTCACCGAAGGATAAGCGCAGCATGCTGCTGCTCCGCTCCCATTCCATGCCCTTGTGCTCCAGCGGCCATTGGAACCTTGCTCCGTCGGGAAGCACCACCTCAAGCGAATTCAGATCGCTCACACGCACCGTGGCCTCCTGCGGCTTGCTGGTGACGCCGTCGTAGAATACCGCTGGTATCTCGCGCTCCACCTCAGAAGAACACGCCGATGTCCATCAGGTCCCCCAGGTCATCCGCCATGGCGTTCTTATGCTCCTGTTCGGTCTGCACCACGGCGTTCAGGTCGGCATCGCCCTCCATCCGGATGTTCTCCAGGACGTAACGCATCGTACGCACCTCGACCCAGGCGAAGCCGATACCGAGCGTGAAGATGATGATGAGCAGATTGACGACCATGAGCCCGAAGAAACCTCCGCCGGTCGCGGTGCTCTTGAAGTCGATCCGCCTGCCGTCCTGGAAGTTCCAGACCAGGTTGTTCACGTAGTAATTGAAGAGATCGCGCTGCCACCAGAAGGCGTAGATGCCGAGCGTGAAAAGTGTGAGGAAGTAGCCTTTGAGGTTCAGCAGGAAGTACTCGGTACCATCTCCCTTGTACGCATATGAGGAGCTACCGTATCGCATATGGGAGAGCGTGTACCGGCGCACATTGATCGTGAACCAGCTCGCGTAGATGCCCAGGGTGATCAGGGTGAGCAGGCCGTCGCGCAGACAGATGCGATAGAGCTCCCTCAATTGGCCACGATACCCGAAATGGATGCCACGCCAGCTGCTCCGGCTGGACCGATAGCGCAGGGAACCATGGATGACCAATGGGATGAAGGCCAGCAGGCCAACGAACATCACCAGGATGCCGACAAGAACGATGGTGACCTCATTCATCAACACCCCGACGATGTACGTGCCGTATATGAGGAGAAGCAGGGCGATGGCCTTTATGAAACCACGGAACATCTCGGAGCCGGTGCCGTGGAAGTGGAATGGATGACCGTCAAGCTCGGTGTGTTCATAGTACCAGCTGAGCTTGCGTGCCTTCGCCCACGGGTAGTACAGGCCCAGTGTGATGAAGGTGAGCAGCATGTTCACGATCAGGACGACGAAGAGATCACCGCCCTTGCCCTTGAAAGCGAGGCGTTGCGTAGTTGAAGCTCCGAGCATGGAGGAAGGATGGTTTGATGGTCCGGAAAGATAGAAGAAGGCATTCAAGCGCATCACCGCATGGAATAGATGGGGCGATCCGTGCGGCTGCTCTATCTTCCCGCACGATCCCATGCAACACACCTCGGACATCGACTACATCCGTGCTGCCATCGACCTGGCCCGGGAGGGTATGGAGCGCGGTGACGGCGGCCCCTTCGGATGCGTCATCGTGAAGAACGGCGTCATCATCGGTCGTGGCAACAACCGGGTGACCGGTTCGAACGACCCAACAGCACATGCCGAAGTGGTGGCGATCCGGGAAGCTTGCAGGCAGCTCGGTTCCTTCCAATTGGATGGTTGTGTGCTGTACACGAGCTGTGAACCGTGCCCCATGTGCCTCGGCGCGATCTATTGGGCACGGCCGGACCGCGTTGTCTTCGCCGGCACCCGTGTCGACGCCGCCGATGCGGGCTTCGACGACCAGCTCATCTACGACGAGCTGCCCCTTCCGTACAGCGAACGACGGATCCACACGGAACATCTATTGCGTGAGGAGGCACAGGCGGTCTTCGAAGCCTGGAAGGCAAAGGAGGACAAGGTGCGTTACTGATCGGAGAACGCGAGCTTTCCATCTTCGGGCACCCGCGATCAGCCCAGCTACGGATCCCGCGTCCAGGGGGGCTTATGTTGACCGTCCAGAGCTTCCCGCGGTACCATGCGGGACAGGCTCCAGCCAGGCGCTTTCGCGCCACCAAGTGCTTCCGCACTTGACGGTCGGTCAACAAAAAACCCCGCTTCCGCGGGGCTTTTGTTGACCGACCAGGGCTCGAACCTGGACTCTTCTGAACCAAAATCAGACGTGTTGCCAGTTACACCATCGGTCAATACCGCTTCGGCTGGCACCAAAGCGCGGCAAAAGTAAGCGATCGGGCGATGCCCACACAATTGCACCGTGGCCCGGCCGGGACTTTCGGTATTTTCGCCGCCGTACGTCCCGTCCTTCCCGCTGAGGGTGTGGTCGTTACCGAATTCCCCGAACCCTGCGCATGGACTATAAGAAGCTGAACGTCATCACCGGCTGGCTGGTGTTCCTGGTGGCCGCCTGGACCTACGTCACCACCATCGAACCCACGGCCAGTTTCTGGGACTGCGGGGAATTCCTGGCCACGGCGAACAAGCTGGAGGTGGGCCATCCGCCCGGAGCACCCTTGTTCATGATGATCGGCCGCGTGGCCAGTGCCTTCGTAGGTCCCGAGAACGTGCCCGTGGCCATCAACATGCTCAGCGCCCTGTGTAGTGCCTTCACCATCCTCTTCCTCTTCTGGACCATCACCCACATGGCCCACAAGGTGATCACGCGCGATGGCGATGAGCCGGGGACCGGTGGTGTGTTGGCCGTGCTCGGCAGTGGCATCGTTGGGGCGCTGGCCTACACCTGGAGCGACACCTTCTGGTTCAGCGCGGTGGAAGCCGAGGTCTATTCCATGTCGTCCCTGTTCACGGCGATCACCTTTTGGGCCATTCTCAAATGGGAGAACGTGGCGCATGAGGCGCACAGCACGCGCTGGCTCATCCTCATCTGTTACCTCCTCGGATTGGGTATCGGTGTTCAGCTGCTGGCCTTGTTGTGCATCCCGCCGATCGCCATGGTGTACTACTTCAAGCGGTACGAGACCACGCCGAAGGGCATCCTCACGGCCTTCGTGATCAGCGCCATCATCCTCGGCACCATCCAGAGCGTGATCATCCCGGGTGTGGCCAAGGTGGCCGGCAAGTTCGAGCTGCTCTTCGTGAACGACCTCGGCCTGCCCTTCAACAGCGGCAACCTGTTCTACTTCCTCCTGCTGGCCACCTTGATCGTGCTGGGCCTTCGCTGGACGCAACGGACCGGTCGTGTGATCGCGAACACGGTGATCCTCGGCGTGACGGTGATCCTCATCGGATACAGCACCTACGCCATGACCGTGATCAGGAGCCTGGCGAACCCGCCGATCGACGAGAACAACCCGGAGAACGTCTTCAACCTGGTGAGCTACCTCAACCGGGAACAGTATGGGGACCGTCCCTTGTTGATCGGGCAGTTCTGGGACAGCCCATACGCAGCAGAGCGCAAGGATGGCTCTCCGGTGTACAGCGCGGTGTACCGCATCGAGAAGAACGGTCGCCTCGTGAAGAACGAGTACGACGGATGGAGCGCCGAGCACTTCGTGGCGGAGAACCCCGGGCATACCATCGACCACGCCTATGTGATCACCGACCCTCGGAAGGGCACCGAAGTGGTTTACGAGCCTGAGTTCACCATGCTCTTCCCGCGGATGTACAGCTCCCAACGGAGCCACGTGGACGCGTACAAGGAATGGAGCGACTTCAAGGGCCGTCCCATGCGTTCCACCGACCGCGAGGGCAAACCCACGGTCATCCATAAGCCGACCTTCGGCGAGAACATGCGCTTCTTCTTCAGCTATCAGCTGGACTGGATGTACTGGCGATACTTCCTCTGGAATTTCGCCGGGCGACAGAACGACGTACAGGGCCATGGCAACATCCTGGAGGGGAACTGGCTGAGCGGTGTGGATGTGATCGATGAGCAACGGCTGGGTTCGCAGGAGTTCCTGCCTTCGAGCATGACGGAGAACAAGGGCTACAACCGCTTCTACCTCCTTCCCCTGCTGCTGGGCATGATCGGCTTCATCCACCAGCTCGTGCGACATCCGAAGGACTGGGCGATCACCCTGATGCTGTTCTTCTTCACGGGTATCGCCATCGTGATCTATCTCAACCAGTATCCCTTCCAACCAAGGGAGCGGGACTATGCGTATGTGGGTTCATTCTATGCCTTCGCGGTGTGGATCGGCCTGGGCGTGCTGGCCTTGTACGACGCGGCCAGGACCATCACGCAGAAGGAGCTTGGCATGGCCGTTGGCGCGGCGGCCGGTCTGGGCGCCTTGAAGTACCTGGTGGAATGGGATGGTGACCATTCCATGTCGTACACGATCCTGTACATGGCCTTGCTGGGCGGTGCCGCCCTGCTGGCCGCGCATCTGCTCGGGCGGGTGGTGAAGAACAGCGTGGTGCATGCGACCCTGGCCACTGTTCTCGGCCTGGTCGTCCCCGTGGTGATGGTGGCCGATGGTTGGGATGACCACGACCGAAGCACCCGCATGCCCGCGCGTGACCTCGCCGCGGATTACCTGGAGAGCTGCGCACCCAACGCCATCCTCTTCACCAACGGCGACAATGACACCTTCCCGCTGTGGTATGCGCAGGAGGTGGAAGGCATCCGCACCGATGTGCGCGTGGTGAACCTGAGCCTGCTGAACACCGATTGGTACGCTGACCAGATGCGCCGGAAGGCCTATGAGAGCGAGCCCGTACCCATCATGATGGACCCGGGCAAATACCGCCAGGGCACCCGCGATGTGGTGGCCTTGATCCCGCAGAGCAAGACCCACCGCGACCTGAAGGAGATGATGGACTTCGTGACCAACGACCGCAACATGCAGGTGCTGTTCCAGCGCGGCGTGAAGGACGCCTGGTTCCCGACCGACCTGTTCAGTTTGAAGGCGGACAGTGCGGCTGTCTTCGGCTCCGGAACGCTGCAAGCCGGCGATTCCGGCTGGGTGCCCCGCGTGGAATGGAAGATCGACCGCCAGGTGCTGTTGAAGAACAACCTCCTGCTCCTTGACATGCTGGCCAACAACGAATGGAAGCGGCCCGTCTACTTCGCCGTGACGACAGGCCCGGACAGCTACATCAACCTGCAGGACCACTTCCAGCTCGAAGGCCTGACCTACCGCCTGGTGCCGGTGAAGACACCGAACCGCAACCCGAACATGAACGGCCGCGTGGCCACGGACATCATGTATGACAACGTGATGAACAAGTTCAAGTGGGGCAACATGGACACGGACGGCGCGATCTACCTCGACGAGAACATCCTGCGCATGACCACCAACTTGCGCCTGCAGCTGAGCAGTCTGGCGGAAGCACTGATCACGGAAGGTCGTGATGAGGAGGCGCGGAAGGTCCTCGACCTCTCGTTGGAGATGATGCCGGAACGGAACGTGCCCTTCACGCGCATCATGCTGCCCACGGTGGAAGCGTACTATGACATCGGTGACACGGCGAAAGCCAATGCCATCTCCGAACGCTTGTTCACCATCATGGAGGAGAACATGGCACACTTCCTGAGCCTGGACCGGAGGTTCGTCGAGCGGTTGAGCGATGATATGGCCCTCACACACGCAGTGATGGGTCGCCTCACCACCGAGGCCATGCGCGCGGACAGCACCTTCGGCGAAGGCTTGAAAGAGCGGTTCGATACGATGGAGGAGCAGTACCAGGGCAAGTTGATGGAGTTGAATTCGGGCCGCCGTGCTGGGCAGCGCATGCGCTTCTGACCGATGATACCGGCGCGGGTCCCACGCATCGTGCAGTGGCTCCTGCCCGGTTACACCTGGCGCATTCCCACGAAGGAACGGGTGCTCCACCTCACCTTCGATGACGGGCCGATCCCGGGCGTGACACCCTGGGTGCTGGATGTGCTGGCGCAGGCGGGAGCGAAGGCCACCTTCTTCTGCATCGGCCGCAACTGTGAGGCGGAGCCTCGGATACTGGACCGCATTCGTGCGGAGGGACATGGTGTGGGCGATCACACGTGGGACCACCCCCGGGGACGGCGGACCGACACCGAGACCTATCTCAAGAGCGTGGCCCGATCCTCGGAGTTGACCAGCCGCTCCGTGTTCCGCCCACCCTATGGCAGCTTGACCCGGGAACAGGCAAGGGCATTACGGGCGACCTATCGCATCGTGATGTGGGATGTCCTCAGCGGCGACTATGATCCGCGGGTGGATGCCGACGAATGCACCCGGCGCGTCATCACCCATGCCCTTCCTGGATCGATCGTCGTATTCCATGACAGCTTGAAAGCGGAATCCACCTTGCGTGGCGCGCTGCCCAGGATCCTGGAGCACTTCAGCCAGGAAGGTTATCGGTTCGAGGCCCTGCCCTTCGCTATGGCGGGGTGATCGCGGTCACGGTGTATTCCACTCGTCGGTTGGCCGCGTGCTCCTCCTCCGAACAGGTGACGCCCGGCGCGCAGTGGTTCTTCAGCTTCGAGATCCCATAGCCTTTCGCCACAAGGCGGTCCCGGGCCACGCCCTTGCCCACCATGTACTCGACGACGGCATCGGCGCGTTTCTGGTCGAGCTTGGCCGATTCAGCACCATCGCGTGAATCGCTGTGCACCCCGATCTCCACCTTGATGCCCGGGTTCACGTTCATCCGCTCGGCCAGGCCATCGATCTCGGTGCGCGCGACCGGATCCAGTTTCGCATCGTTGCGGGCCCAGCGTACGTACTTCAAGGGGACCGGGCTTCCGATGAGCATCGGCTCGAAGGACAGGTCACGGACCTCGTTCAGGTCGATGATGCCTTCGCGCATGCCGATGGTGCTGACCGGGATGCTCATGCTGTAGTAACCGGACTTCTCCAGGAGCACTTCGAACTCCTCATTGCTCTGCATGCGGATGCTGAAGTCACCACCCTCACCGGTCTGGAAGGACTCCGAGAAGAAACTGCTGAGGTTCACGACGGTCACGGTCACCCCTTCCACGAAACCGGGAACATCCCTGTGGCGGATGGTACCACGCAACCAGATGCCCGCACTTGCCACCAGGTGGATGTCCCGTGAAAGGATCTGCTGCATCTCGATCCTGTCCGTGCTCACATGCTGGATGCCCGGATAACGGCCCTTCATCTCCGCTTTCACCTGGTACTCCTTGTTCTTCTCCACGGGGAAAGTGTACTCACCCCGTGAATCCGTCATGGTCGTGGCCAGGACGACACCCTTCTTGTCCAGCAGCATCACCTCCAGGTCGAACAAGGGCGACCCTGTATCGTCATCGATGACGGTACCGGTCACCAGAAAACTCTGTTCGAGCGGTGCCAGCATCTCGAACGCATAGATGTCGTCGTCGCCCGCACCACCTTCCCGATTGCTCGAGAAGAAGCCTCGATGACCGGCCTTGTCGATGATGAAGGCGAAGTCATCATGGGTCCCGTTGACGGGTGCACCCAGGTTCATAGGCGGCGCGAACTCATCCAGGCCGAGGTACTTGGCCGCGAGGATGTCCATGCCCCCCAGCCCGGGATGTCCATTGCTCGAGAAGTACAGCGTCCCGTCCGCGCCGATGAATGGGAAGGCCTCGTTCTGCGGCGTGTTGATGATGGAACCGAGGTTGACCGGCTCGCCCCACTGGCCGCCCTGGTCCATGCACATGTAGATGTCCGTTCCGCCGTAGCCGCCGGGCATATCGCTCACGAAGAAGAGACGCTTGCCATCGTTGGACAGGGCCGGATGACCGACGCTGATCTCGGAGTTGTTGTAGAGGAACTGTTCCACGCGGCCCCACGAGCCATCCTGTGCATAAGCCTTGTAGATCGCCAGTCGTGAGATCCCACCAGAACTCTTCTGCGAGCGTCCACCGTAGTAGTTGTTCCGGGTGAACCAGATCACATCCCCACCTGCACTGGCCGTGGCCGGACCCTCGTGCAGCTTCGTATTCACGGAGCCTTCAAGGAGCCTGGCGTTCGCCAGATCACCGTTCTGGGTGACGTCCGCCACGAACAGATCGAGGAACGGTTGATCATTCCAGGCCGCACGTCGTTCGATCCCGGTGGTGACGTTGCGTGCAGAGGAGAAGATCACACGATCGGTACCGAGCCAGGCCGCCCCGAAATCAGAGAAGGCCGTGTTGATGCCGGTGGGCCGAACGATGAAGCGGTCCGGGGTGGCCATGAAATTGCGGGCGAAACCGTTGATGTTGCTGCGGAGCGGACTACCCTCGGTCGCGGTGGCCGCCAGATAGCGGTCCATCCATTCCTCCGCCTCCACGTACTTGCCATTGCTCTTCAAGGCTTCCGCATAGTGGTACATCTCCTGCGGCTCCCGGTTCAGGAACTTCACCACCATGGCGTACCACTTCTCCGCCTGATCATTCTGACCGGTGCGCATGTAACACTCTGCGAGGCGCTTGGTCACATGCTCGTTCACCGCGCCGAGCTCCGTAGCCGTCCTGTAGCCCTCGATTGCCCGGGCGTAGGCCATCTGTTCGAAATAGCGGTCGGCCTCCTTGATGTACGGGTCCGCGTTACCCTGTGCCGCTGCAGGAAACACCAGCAGGAGCGAAAGGAGAACAAGGATCAGGGTGCGCAACATCAGAAGTAACGGGGTGAAATGGTCCGGCCGCGCAGGAAGCGGAAGTCATAGCTGAGCATCACCTCATGGGTACCGGCGTTGTATGCACCGATCGCAGTGGTGGTCAGGTCGAAGGCGTAGCCTGCCCGCAACTGGTCATTGATCTGGTACTGGCCCATCACACCGAAGGAGTTGCCCAGACGGTACATGGCGCCGAACCAGATGCGCTCGCGCAGCAGGAAGTTCGCGTTCACGTCGAGGGAGAACGGGGCACCTTCCACGGTTCGGAAGAGGAAGGACGGCTTGAACTTGATGTCCTTGGAGATGTCCATCACATACCCCGCCATGAGGAAGTAGTGGCGGGCCTCCCTGGCCGGGGTCACCGTGCCGCCACCGACATCGCTGAGGTCGTTCTCCAGGAGCTTCGGTGCGGAAAGACCGACGTAGTAACGCGGTGCGTGCCAGAACAGGCCGAAGCCGAAGTTGGGCAGCATGCGGCTCTGGATGTTCACATTGGCGGGGTCGTTCTCCACCACCCGCGTGAGCGATGCAAGGTCCGCCTGGTACATGTTGACCCCGCCCTTCAAACCGAACGCGAGACGTGTATCGGTCCCGGTGCGGATGCGATAGGCGAAGTCCGCATAGGCGGAGGTCTGCCTGGCGGGCCCGATCCGGTCGTTGATGGCGGAAAGCCCCAGGGCGATACTCTCGTTCTTCAAGGGGGTATGTGCCAGGAAGGTCTGCGTGGTGGGCGCACCATCGAATCCCACCCATTGATGACGGGAGAGCGCCATCACCGTGAACACATCAGCGCTACCCGCATAACCCGGGTTGAACGCCAGCGTGTTGAACATGTACTGGCTGAACAACGGATCCTGCTGTGCGAACGCGCCCGGAGCGAAAGCCGCGGTACCTACCAGGAAGGCCAGAAGCTGGATCGACCTTCTCATCGGATGAGCTGGATATAGCCGGTGAACGGCTCAGCGCCCGTTCCCAGCTCGAGGACATAGAAATAGGTGCCTGCCGGAGCCGGGCCCGAGATCAGTGCATCCGGTGATGAACCGTCCCAGACTACGCTCTGGTTGTCGTAACCCGCACCATCAAAGACCTTCGCACCCCATCGGTTGAAGATCTTCACGGTATTGTTCGGGAAGCCTTCGATCCCGGGAATGATGAACCGATCGTTCACACCATCCTCGTTCGGGGAGAACGATCGTGGGATGAAGACCTCGGTATCGAAGGAGCATGGGCTCGAGGCCGATACGTGGAATTCGGCACAGCCATAAGCATCCGTGATGGTGGCCGCGAACGGACTGCTAACCACCACCGGGTCGCTGGTGAACACATGGGGCGAAGTGGCGGAGACGGTGCCCGGATCACCCGACACCACGTAGGACATCGGGTCCCCGCCAACGATGTTGAACGTGACGGTATAGGTACGATCGACCTCATTGCAGATCGTGGTCACTTCCACAGCCTCCGGGTTGCTCACCACCTTCACCTTCACGACACTTGATGCCGGGGCACAGCCGGCCACCTGCACGGTATAGATGAAGTCATAATCGGCTGGAGGCAGCTGCGTGGTGTTGAGGTCGCCACCGGTGAGCGCGCCCGTTCCACTCTGATCGAGCCAGGTCCCACCAACATCCGGGGTTCCGTTCAACACCGGGAAGAGCGGGAAGGCGGTCAACGTATCGCAAACGACCACCTCTCCCTGCAAGCCGGGATCCGGACGTTGGTTGATGGTGATCTGGAAGACCGCGCTGGAGTCCGGACAATAGGCGTTGCCTGTCACCGTGTACGCATAGTTCCCGCTCGGCCTCGTGGCCGGATCGAGCATGCCATCGAAGGGTCCGCCTGGGCCGCTCCAGGTCCCACCTTCATCCGGATCGCCCCCGAGCAGGCCGGCCAGATCCATGACCGGATCGCTCGCACAGATCACCAGGGGCTGCGGGGCGGAACCCGGATCGGGGTAATCGACCGTTGAGATGAGCAGGGTCGCCTGCACGGATCCGCAACCGGGATCCTCGATGGTGTATACGAAGGCGTTCTGGCCGCCAGGCGGCAACAGGGTCGCGTTCAACAGGCTGTCCTCCACGATCGCTCCCGTGCCGTTCAGGTCCGACCATGCACCCCCTTGATCCGGGGTGCCATCCAAGGCCTCGAACAGGGAGAAACGCGTCTCGGCACCACAGATGGTCAGGGTGTTGTCGTCACCGGCATCCGCACCTGACCCAACGTTCACCGTGATCGTGGCCGAAGCATTGGAACAAGGAGGTGTTCCTGTGATCTGATATTGGAAGGCGTAAGTGCCGTTCCCCACGGCTGATGGATCAAAGGTGCAACCGTTCAAGGCACCGGTACCGTTGATATCCGACCAGGTCCCGCCCTCTCCTGCTCCACTGCCTAGTGCCGCGCACAGGTCCACCTCGGTCTGGGTGGCGCAAGCAGCCACGGTGGCACTCGTTCCAGCGAAAGGTGCCAAGCTTCTATTGATCGTCAATCGCGCGGTATCGTTCACACAGGGCGCTGTGCCTACGATCACGTAGCTGAACACACCACCTTCCTCGCTTGCCGGATCGAAGGTGGGAATGTGCATGTCACCGTCCTCATCGTACCAGGTGCCTCCTTGTTGTGGAAGGCCGCCCAGCTCAGCGGTCATATTGAACGAGGCGAAGCTCGAGCATATGCTTATCGTCCGGTCATCACCGGCATAAGGTGCCAGGGGCTCCGTGACGATGACCACTGCCACATCCGCGTTGCAAGGCGCCTGACCGGCCACACGATAGACATAGGAGCCTGGCGCATCGACGGCCGGATTGTAGATCCCGGAAACGACCACCGGACTCGGGAAGATGGTCCATGATCCGCCGGTCTGTGCGTTCGATCCGACCAATGCGAACAGGTCGACGGGCGCATCACTCGAACAGATGCTCACGGACGCATCCTCACCCGCGTTCGGCGGGGTTCGCACCACGACCGTCACCACGGCGGTATCCGCCGCACAGGAGCCCACACCGGGAACGATGTACTTGTAAGCGCCCGGCTCATCGGTGGCTGGTTGGAAGGTGCCGTTGTGTGCAAGGCCGGAAGGGTTGAGCCAGGTGCCGTTCCCGTCCGGATCGCAGCTTAAGCTACCGAAGAGCTGGCTGGGTGCATCCGTCAGGCAGAATGTCCGTGCTCCATCACACCCGGCAAAAGGACCCTCCTCCACCGTGACAGAAACAACGGCCGTATCACTTGCGCAACTGGACGTTCCGGGTATCACATACCGGAAATCCCAAATGGTCCCTGGACCGACGCCGCTCCCATTGAATACCCCACCGATCAACCCGCCACTTCCATCCAGATCCGTCCAAGCCCCGCCTTGTTGCGGAGTTCCGCCCAGCGAAGAGAAGAGATCGAGCAGCTGGTTCTGGCAGATGGTCACCGAGGCATCCTCGCCTGCGTTCAGCGCATCAGCAAGTGTGACCGTTACGACAGCAGAGGCCGCTGCGCAGGGTCCGGTCCCTGCCACCGTGTAGGTGAAATGATAGGTGCCAGGCACAAGATCCGTCGCATCCAATTCACCTCCCGTCAATTGCCCGGTGCCATCGTCATCGTTCCAGGTACCACCTGCGTTCGGGGTACCACCGAGTCCAGCCGCCAGTTGGATGGCGTCATCCCCGACACATGCGGCGATGTTCCCATTGGTTCCTGCGTTCGGCCTTGGCACCAAGGTCACTTGGACTTGTGAGGTGGCGTTCGCGCAAGGTGCCAGTCCAGCAACGGTATAGAGGTAGGGTCCACTCACATCGTTGGACGGGTCGAAGAACTGCGAATGATCAATGCCGCCGAAGGTCCAAGAACCGCTCGTATTCGGTGTGCCGCCGAGCAGATCGATCAAGGCCACTTGCGGACCGCCAGCGCAGATCTGCACCGCGGAACTGATGCCCGCGTTCGGCGCTGTGTTCACGATGATCGTCGCGGTCGCGGAATCCGACTCACACGGCGTAAGACCGGTGATCCGGTACTTGTAGACCCCGGGTGCTGTCGTTCCCGGCGTGAAGAGTTCCCCCACCTGCACCCCGGTCGGACCATACCAGGTCCCCGTCTGCTCCGGCGAGCCAGTGAGGACCGTGAAGAGTGAGAACGGTTGGGCATTGCTGCAGACGGTCGTCACACCGTTGTTGCCGGCATCCGGTTGGTGGTTCTGGATCACGTTCACCTGTGCCTGGGTGCTCGCACAAGGAGCCGTACCCGGCACGGTGTAGGTGTAAACACCAGGCTCGCTCTGCCCGGGGATGTAGATACCCTGGTGCGACGCGAGATCCGGATCCACCCAGGTTCCGAAGGTCTGCGGCGATCCGTTCAGCACGTTCAACAAGGGGAAGGCTGGGTCATCGTCGCATACCGTGATCTGGCCATTGAAGCCTGCGTTGGGCGGCTGGTTCACGGTCATGGCCACTGTGGCCGTAGCTGCTGCACATCCCAGAGGCCCTTCGACGCGGTACACATAGATCCCGTTCACGTCCGCTCCCGGTTGGAACACACCACTATGGGATGCTCCGGTCGGTTGGTAGGTCCATGTGCCACCCACCTGTGCGGTCGGGCCCAACAACGGAAGCATCGGGACCGACCCCTGGTTCGCGCAAACGCTGTGAGAGGTGGAAACCCCGGCATTCGCACGTGGGTTCACCACGATGGTAAGGGTCGATGAGGCGTTCGGGCAAGGTGATTGGCCGGTCACCGTGTACGTGTATACATAGGTACCGGGCGACACGGCGGAAGGATTGAAGAAGCCGGAGACCGTGTTGGTGGATGGTGCTGGACCAGTCCAGGTACCGTTCGACAGCGAAGGCGTTCCACCCAGGCTATCGACCATGGCGAAGCCAGTGGCATTGTCGCAGACCGTGATGGTCCGGCTGGAACCCGCGTTGGGTGGCTGTCGCACGGTCACTGTGGCTTGCGCGGTCGCATTGGCACAAGGGGGAAGGCCCGTGACCGTGTAGGTGTACGTACCAGACGCGGTCACCCCGGGGATGAATAGACCATTGAAGCTCGTCGTCGCCGGTGCCGGACCTGTCCAGGTACCTCCCGCATCCGGGCTACCACCCAGCACCGTGATCAGGTTCACGCTGGGCCCACCGGCACAGAGCGTGGTACTGCCGCTGGTCCCTGCCCGCGGGGCCGCGTTCTGAGTCACGGTGACGATCGCGATATCCGAGGGGCAGGGGGAAAGGCCGGTCACCGTATAGGTGTAATCACCGGGGTTGTCCATTGGCGGCTGGTAAAGCCCGTTGTGGGTTCCTGGGCCAGGTCCCGGACGTGTCCACGTTCCACCCGTCGTGGGGTTGCCATTCAACAGGTCGAAGAGCAGGAAGGACGGGCTGTTGCTGCAGACCGTGGTATCACCGTTGCCCCCTGCATCCACGGCCTGGTTCACGTTCACGGTCAGCGATGCCGTTGCCGGACTACATGGCCCACTGCCCGCGACAGTATAGATGTACACGCCGGGCACATCCACACCCGGAACGAAGATGTTCGCATGCGGGTCACCCGCAAAGGTCCAGCTTCCGGGTTGCGGGTTACCGCCGAGGCGGAGCGTCATGTTGAAGGGACCATCACTGCTGCAGACGGTGGTCGTTGCGCTGGTGCCAGCCACCGGAGCGGCAACCTCAGCCACCGTTACAGTAGCGCTTGCATTCGGGCACGGTGCATTGCCGACGAGCGTGTAGGTGAACACGCCCGGGTTGTTCGTGGGTGGGTTATATGTGCCGTTGCCAGTACTCCAGGTACCACCAGATTGCGCGTTCCCCAAAAGGGTGAACAGGTTGATGGAGCCACTATTGCTACACGGCGCAATGCTCGCATTCACTCCGGGGTTTGGTGGTGCGATCACGGTCACGCTCACCATCGCATCATCCGCCGCACAGGAGGCGGATCCGCTCAATTCATAGCGGAAGTTGTAGGTACCGGAGGGTTGCAACGTGGCATTGAAGAACTGCCCGGTGACCGCATTCGTGCCTGATAGCTCGACCCAGGTGCCACCAGGTTGTGGTGTACCACCAAGCCCGGTGAAGAGGTTCACCAGGTTGTTCGATCCGCAGACCGTCAGGGATCCGTTCGTGCCCGCGTCCAGGGCCGCCACGATCGTCACGCGGATGGTGGCCTGGTCGGCACCGCATTGGCCGCTTCCGGGGACCGTGTAGGTGAAGTCGTAATCGCCGGGCGCCATCCCCGTGGGGGTGAACACACCAGCGGTCAATTGTCCGGTCGCGTCATCGTCGGTCCAAGTGCCCCCTGCGGTCGGCGTTCCACCCAGTTCTGCGAAGAGGTCCACATCGCCCGCATCGGCACATACGGTGATCGTAGCATCGATCCCGGCATCCGGGGCCTGGTTCACCGTGATGGCGACCGTGGCAGATGCGTTCGTACAGGGAGCTGTTCCCGCGACGGTATAGGTATGTACTCCGGGAGCGCTCGTGCCCGGTGTGAAGATCGCGTTACCTGGTCCTCCGCCTGGGGCGGTCCATGTGCCACCCGCATCCGGTGTTCCGCCCAATGTGGTGAAGAGGTTCACAGGGGCATCGGTGCTGCACAAGGAGAGGGTCGCATTGGTCCCCGCCACCGGCTGCCTGCGCTCGGTAACGGAAACAACGGCCGTTGCAGACGGACAAGGGCTGACCCCGGCCACCGTATACGTATAAGCACCCGGTGCCGAAGTTCCGGGCACATAAGAGCCCGATGGAACAGCCTGCCCGCTCGGGTTCGTCCAGGTGCCCCCCGTCATCGGCGTACCACCCAGGCGGGTGATCAACTGGAAGGAGGCTTGGTTGCTGCAAACCTCGGTGGTCCCATTGGTCCCCGCGTTCGGCGCCTGGTTCACGACGACCGTAACGAACGCGGTGTCATTCGCGCAGGGAGGCGTTCCGTTCACCACGTACTTGTACACACCCGCCGGTGTCGTTCCGGGAGTGAAGGTGCCCGAGAAGGGAGCGTTCGCCGGTGTGAGCCAGGATCCACTTCCGCTCGGCGTTCCGCCCAACACGGTGAAGAGCTGGAAGGGCGCCATGGTGCTGCATACCGTGATGGATCCGTTGTTGCCCGCTTCGGGCGCCTGCACCTTCACCACTTGCACGGTGCTCGACAATGAGGTGCATGGTGAGGTTCCGCTCACCGTGTAGGTGTAAGTACCCGCCGCATCCACCGCCGGGTTCAGGGTGCCCGGGTGAGGCTGACCGTTCGGTCTGGTCCATGTACCGCCCGAGCTCGGAGAGCCGGTGAGGCTGTTGAAGAGATTCACTGCAGGACCGTTGGTACAGACCGTGAGGTTCCCGTTGCCGCCGGGGTTCGGCGGTTGCACCACGCTGACGGAGACGGTGGCGGTGGCGTTCGCACAAGGCGAGGTGCCCGCGGCCGTATAGGTGTAGGTGCCCGCGACCGAGGTGCCCGGGGTGAAGGTCCCGTTATGGGCACCGCCACCCGGTGCGGTCCAGGTTCCTCCTGCATTCGGGCTGCCTCCCAGCAGGCCGAATAGTTGGAACGGGGCGGCCGAGGCGCAGACCGTAGTGCTCCCGTTGGTGCCCGCATTCGGTGCTTGCACGATGTTCACCGTGACCACCGCGGTCGCGTTGGCGCAGGGCGCCACGCCGTTGACGGTATAGGTGTATGCCCCGGGGGTGCTTGTTCCGGGGATGAAGGTGCCGTTGCTCGCAGAACCTCCAGGGCCCGTCCAGGTACCTCCAGGCGACGGCGAACCGCCCAAGGACCCGAACAGGTTGAACTGTGCTGCGTTCGAACACCTGGTCAAGGTCGCGTTGGTGCCCGCGTTCGGCGCCGTGTTGACCGCAACGGTGACCGTTGCGGAAGCATTCGCACATGGTGGAACACCAGCAACGGTGTAGGTATAAACACCCGGAGCACTGGTTCCAGGGATGAAGGTACCGGAGAAGGTGCCCCCTCCTGGAGCGGTCCAGCTACCGCCTCCGTTCGGAGAGCCGCCTAGTAATCCGAACAAGGCGAAGCTGGCATCGGTGCTGCACACGGTGGTGGTCGCATTGGTACCCGCGCGCGGTGCCGCCTGTACATTGATGATCAGACTGGCGGTGGCAGCGGTACATGGCAAGGTCCCATCTACCGTATAGGTATAGGTGCCGGCCACATCGGTCCCTGGAACGAAGTTGGGGCCATGTGCTCCACCGGGTCCGGTCCAGGTGCCTCCGGCCTGAGGCGTACCCCCCAGTCTGCTGATCAGAGTGAAGGTGGAAGCATTGCTGCAGACCGTGAAGGTGGCGCCCGTTCCTGCGTTCGGTGCGTTCACCACAGCGACGGTGACCGTGGCCGACGCGTTCGCACAGGGTGGGGTCCCCAGTACCGTGTAGGTGTACACCCCGGGCGTGGAGGTGCCCGGTGTGAAGGTCGATGAGACAGCCCCACCTCCCGGTCCGGTCCAGGCTCCACCAGCATTCGGTGTACCACCCAAGCGAGTGAACAGATCGAAAGCGGGTTGATCATTGCAGATCGATGTGGAGGCGCTCGTTCCTGCCGAGGGTGGCTGGTTCACTGTTACTGTCACGGTC
This sequence comes from Flavobacteriales bacterium, assembly GCA_020437875.1. GTDB lineage: Bacteria > Bacteroidota > Bacteroidia > Flavobacteriales_F > PHOS-HE28 > PHOS-HE28. The sequence continues at coordinate 4,898 of JAGQVR010000012.1, read as the reverse complement.
GCAGTCGGATCCACGCAGGGCTGTGGGTCACAGGGAACGGTATAGGTGTAGACACCCGGTGGATCCAGCAGTGGATCGAATAGGGCATCCGTTGGATCGCCGTCCGGATCGGTCCAGGTGCCACCTGCATCGGGCGTACCACCCAAAGCAGCGAACATGTCCGCGACCGCGCTCGTGGTACAGAGGGTGAGCGTTCCATTGGTACCGGCACTCGCGTTCTGCGGCAGTTGCACGAAAAGGTCGGCGGAACGTGCAGGACAGGAACCCTGCGCCGGAACACTGTAGGTGTACGACCCATATGGGTCGGACGTTGGGTCGAAGGTTCCATCACATGCTCCTCCCGGACCGGTCCACGAGCCACCCGCCTCGGGATAGCCGCCGAGGGAGTCGATCATCTGGAAAGGCGCGGCAAGCCCCGGGACGTCCGCGGTCGCGTCATCTCCGGATTGGGTACCCGTCATGATAACGGCGGTCCAACCGGCATCATTCTCCGAACCATCGGTCTCCCACTGCAGTGTGAGGCAACCCGATGGATGCGAAGAGGTGACCACCTGATCCAGCCATGCATCATGATGGTCACCGACCATGAAGGGGCTGCCCGTGGCGGTGGTCCCTTGAAAGATCTTGAGTTTGTCACCCGGATCATCAGCCAGGTCCCATTCCACGAAGCGCAGTGCGGTGGCGGGACCGGCATTCGGGCCACCGGTCGGGCAGACCGTGGCGGTCGCGTTCACACCGTTCGGATATGGCTGGTCAGGTCCGCCCGGGTCACAGATCGCCCCGTGGCATTGGTCCACATCGACACCGTCCGTCATGTTGACCACCTGGCCCCTCGAGACACGGGTAGGCGTCATGACCAGGAACACGAGCAGGCCGAAGGCCCACCCACGATCCTGTCTGCTTGAAAAGGATGGGATCACGGTTAGGATGACAATATCCCTGGTAAGAGGGACGTGCAAGTTAGGCGGTATCGGTTGGTCGGGGCCAGTCGGCCAGGGGGCTCGTGCCTGAACTGTCGACGGTCACTCGATTTTCGTCGACCAATTGGAAGGCTATGCAACGCCCGAAAGCACGAAACGCGGTTCCGCAGCCTATGGCTGGGACACTTGGACCGGCTCCTTGCCCAAGGTGATCGCCAGCATCACTTCATGCGTCCCGGTGCTGTAGTTGCGCAGGTTGCTGGTGATGATGTCGTACGAATAGCCGAACTGGAAGGTCTTCTTCAGCCAATAGCCCACCATGGCCGTGTAAGCATCATTCGTCCGATAGCCCGCTCCGAGCCAGAACGTGTCCTTGTAGCGGACAATGGCATTGATATCCACCTTGGCCGGAACGGGACTGGTGTACTTCACCAGAACGGACGGCTCGATGCGCCAATCCTCACCCACCGGGAGACGGTACCCGCCCATGGCATAGTAATGGTCCTCCATACGGCTCAAGGTCTCCTTGGTCTCATCCAGGAAATAGACCTTGTTCTGCAGCAATTGAGGCGCCGTTGCACCGAACCAGAAGCGTTCGCCGTACAGATAGAAGCCGAACTTGGCATCGGGCAGCAGATCACCGCGCAGCTGGTCATCCATCACCGGATCATTCGGATCGTGGAACTGGATCTTCGAACCGTCGATGAGGAATTGCAGCAGACCGGCGGACACCGACAGGGAGAGCTTCACATCCTCCGTGAGCCGGAGGTGGTAGGCATAGGAGAACTGGAAGCCCGTGCGACGGGTGGGACCAACGATGTCCGTGAAGAGGTATCCACCCACCCCCATCTTCTCCCCGATCGGGGTGGTGCCACTGAAGGTGAAGGTGCGCGGTGCATCCTGGATGCCCACCCATTGGTAACGGTGGCCGCTGCGCAGCTCGAAGAAGGGACGGCTGCCTGCGACGGCCGGGTTGAACACGTAGTCGTTGAACTGATACTGCGTCAGCTGCGGCAGTTGCTGGCCGCTGGCGTTCAACACCAAGGCGACCAGACTGAGAAGGAGTGGATGGCGCATGGGTCCTGGTTCAACGGATGATGGTGAGCGGGCCGGTGTACGGCTCCGGGAATCGTTCGTCGTTCAACTCGATGACGTAGTAGTAGGTCCCGACGGGGACCAGGCCATCCTTGTACCTGCCATCCCAGGGTTGTTTGTAGCCCACGCTCCGGAACAACATCTCGCCCCATCGGTTGTACACTTCCACCTCGCAATCCGGGAAGAGCTCGATCAGGTCGATCTGCCAGACATCATTGCTTCCATCGGCGTTCGGGGTGAAACCGCTCGGGATGACAACGGTCGGCACCACCGTCACGAGCACCGAGTCGATATCCACACAGCCATTCGGTGCCACCACGGTCAGCGTGAACCACGTGGTCACGGATGGATCCGCTATGGGAGCGGCGCTGGCGGGGTCGTTCAACAGGCTGTCCGGCACCCAGGCGAAGGTGGCTCCCGGAGGCCCGGAAGGCGAACCGCCGAGGGTGGCGGTCTCGTTGATGAAGATGGTGTGATCCGGTCCGGCGTCGGCGATGGGCAACGCGAGGGAAGAGATCAACACAACATCCGTCGAAGTACATGGTCCATCGGAAACAACGAGCGTGAACAGGTGGTCACCTGCTGGCAGCACAGGCAGCTCGATGACGGGGGTGGTTCCGATCTCGGTCCCGTCCGGATCAAGCCATGACCAGGTGACCGCACCGGTGCTGGCCGACCCATCAAGTGTGGTGATGGTCCCGGTACATACCTGCTGGTCCGCACCTGCATCAGCGCTGATGGTGACAGCAGCCCCGACCGTGATCACGGTGTCGATGGTGCATCCATTGGCGTCGGACAAGGAAAGGGTGTAGTCGCCAGGAACGAGGCCGGTGATATCCTCCGTGATCGCGTTGAAGCCGTTAGGTCCGGTCCAATTGAACGTGTATGAGGGCACCCCACCGAATGCGGTGGTGGCGATGGCTCCGTCCGCAGCATCAGCACAACTCGCCTCGGTCAGCGTGTTGACCGTGAACACGAGCAAGGGTGGTTCCTCGATGGTGTAGTTGAACGTGCTGTCACACCCGACCGCATCCGTGATCGTGAGGGCATAGACGTCAGCGCACAGATCCGTGGCCGAACTGCCGTCCGGTCCGTTGGGTGGCTCCGGCGACCAGGCGTACGAAAGCACACCTATGCCACCGTTGGCGGACGTTGCAATAGAACCATCACAGACGCTGTTGCATTGGAGGTCGGTCACCGCTGCATTGTCGAGGATCGGGGCGAAGGGCAGCGTGGTGAACGGCACGATCGTGTCGCAGCCCAGTCCATCGGTGATGGTCACACTCCAGTCGCCGGCACAGAGCGCTGTGACCGATGTCGTACCCTGCCCTGTCGCATCAGGCTGCCAGAGGTAGGTGTATGAACCAGAACCACCAGACGGGTTCACGGTCGCCGTACCATCGCATGGCCCATTGCAGGTCTCACCAAGGAAGACCAGCGCGGGATCGATCGGTGTGCCTTCGGTGATGGCGAAAGGCAGATCGATCGAACATCCGTTAGCATCCGTGATCCGCGCGTTGTACCCATCAGCGCACAGCATGTCGATGGTCGTGGTATCGGTCGCGATCGCGGCACCGCCTTGATCCGTCCAGACGATGGTGTAGGGCTCCACGCCTCCCGTGATCGTGAGGGTGGCGGTGCCTTCACAGTCCGCGAAGCAGGTATTATCGGTCGTCGCCAGGCTCGCCTCCAGCACCGGCGGATCAACGAGATCGATGGTGACCGTTGTCTCACATCCGTTGTCATCCCTGACCACGCAAGTCCACGTATCCGCGCAAAGCCCGGTGGCCACATCATTGCCTTGACCATTCGGAGGAACCGGATCCCAGGTGTACGTATAACCACCCGTGCCACCCTGCGCGACGAGCTGGATGGCGCCATCGCACGCCGCATTGCAGGTGATCTGGGTGACCGTGGAGGTGACGACCAGGGGATCCGGACCGAGGATGAGGAATGGTACGATGATGGAACATCCCGCGTCATCCGTGATGGTGACCTGCGCGGTACCGGCGCACAGGCCTTCCGCGGTCGGGTTTCCCTGTCCGTTGGACGGTAGCGGATCCCATTCGATCGTGTAAGGTGGCTGTCCTCCTGTAGGTCCTACCGTTGCCGTTCCATCACACACACCCGCACAGGTGACCGGTGTGGTGCTGAGGTTGGCGATGATCGGCTCGGGTTCGGCTACGACGGCGGTATCGATGCTGAGACAGCCGATCCCGTTCGTTACTGCAACGAAATAGGTGCCGCCACATAGACCACTGATCTGCTCACTCGACAGCGCCAGGTCGTTCCCGTTCGCATCGTACCAGGCGATCGTGCAGGTCGGTGCTCCGCAGCTGAACTGGACCTCGGCATTGCCATCGCATACACCGGGACAGGTGGTGGTATCGGCCGTCGTCGTCAACACTTCGCCATTCAGGTCCTGCACAGGGACCACCAGATCGGCCGTGCAACCGGAGGCGTCGGTCACCTGCACCGCGTAGAAGCCGCTACAGATATTGCTCAGCGTATCGCTCGTTCCCATTATGGAACCACCCGAGGTCCACAGGTACAGATAAGGGTCCTGGCCGCCACTGACGGATACCACGGCTTCGCCATTGCACACGCCACACTCGCTGGAGGTGGTGCTCCCGTTGAGGATGAGCTGGTCGGGCTCGAGCACCACATAGGTGAACTCCGCGCTGCAGCCGTTCGCATCCGCGATGGTGAGCGTATAACTCCCCGCGCAGAGTCCGAAGGCGCCGTTGCTGCCCTGTCCGTTCGGTGGTACCGGCGCCCAGGTGTACGTCAGCGCGCCCGTCCCACCCGATCCAGTGACAACGATGCTACCATCACAGGTACCGAAGCAGGTGGCGCCCGTGACCACCGCAGCGGCCGTAATGG
>JAGQVR010000128.1 GCA_020437875.1 Flavobacteriales bacterium | reverse complement strand
CGAGCGGAGGTAGGTCCCCGTATCGGAATAGACCAGGGGGAAGCCATTGAACACCGCCACCGACAGGATGACCGCCGTCCCTGCGAGCACGATCACTAGGTCTTGAGGACGGGGAACGGGCTTCACCATCCAAAGATGATCACACGCGATGCTCGGCCCCCTTCAGTCCCGTCACGAAGTACATGTGCAACTCACCCTTGCCCTTCACCTTGATCGGGCCACGGGGGATCACGTCCACCAGGTCCATCACTTGAGCGTAGGTGGCACCGCTGATGTTGAGCCTGCCCACCTCGCCGGCTGATTCCATGCGGCTGGCAAGGTTCACCGTATCGCCCCAGATGTCGTAGGCGAACTTCTTCCGGCCCACCACACCCGCCACCACCGGACCCGTATGGATTCCGATGCGGATGGGCCACTCGGTCATGCCGCGCTCCCGGCGTTCGGCGTTGCTTCGCTCCACCGCCTTGATCATGCCGAGGCCCATCAGCACGGCGTCGCGCGCATGGGTCGCCTTCGGTTCCGGGATGCCGGCCGCGCACATGTACGCATCGCCGATCGTCTTGATCTTCTCCAGACCATGCTCGTCGCATAGCTCGTCGAATAGGCGGAAGTAATGGTCCAGTTCGCTCACGAGGGTGTCGCTGTCCATCAGGCTGCTGAAGCCCGTGAAGCCCTTGAAATCGCTGAATAGCACGGTGCAGCTCTCGTAGCGGTGCGCCTCGGCACTGCCTTTCTGCTTCAGCTCCTCGGCGGTCGATGCTGGCAGGATGTTCAACAGGAGGTCCTCGCTGCGTTCCTTCTCTTCCGCGAGCTGGCTCGTTCTGATCCGCACCATGCGTTCCAATCGTTCCCGTTCCCGTCGTTGGTTGCGCTCACGCAGGCGGATGAAACCGGCGAAGCCAAGGAGCAGGGTGACCCCGCCACCGGCCAGGAAGGAGGTGGTGCGCCAGAAGGGTGGTGCGATGGAGAAGCTGTAACGCACCGGCTGCTCGTTCCAGATGCCGCTTGCGTTGCGGGCCATCACCTTGAAGGTGTATTCACCCGGCGGGATGTTGCTGTAGGTGACCCGCTGCGTGGCGGTGATGGGTGACCAGTCCGGATCGTAGCCTTCGAGGATCCAACGGTAGCGCACCTTCTCCGGGTAGGCCAGCGAGATGCCCGTGAAGTTGAAGGTGAGATGATTCTTGTTGTACGGTAGTTCGAGGTCGTTCGGGAATCCATCGCGTCCGAGGCCCGCGCACCACGGCGACCAATCGGGGCGTTCGTAGAAGAGCTGCAGGTCCGTGAGGTGGATGAGGGGTTCCTGTGGATCCTCCACCACCTGGCGCGCATCGTAGCGTATGGCGCCACGCACGCCACCGAACCAAAGCGTACTGTCGGCGTCCAGCATCACTGCGTTGTGCATGCTCTGCACGCCGATGAAGCCATCCTCCGGGCCATACGCGCGGATGCTGAGCACCTGCTCCTGCAACACGTCGAGCTCCACCTGGTGGATGCCCTGCTGGGTACCGAGCCATAGGTTCTCGTAGGCATCCAGGAGGACCGACTCCACCGCCACGCTCTGCAGTCCTGCACTGCGGTCATACGATCCGACCTTTCCTGACCGCAAGCGCATCAATCCATGGTTCGCCGTTCCCATCCACAGGTTCCCTTGGGTGTCCCTGGCCAGCGCATTGATGGCGATCATGGGAACAGCAGGTTGTCGGGTCAGCCGTTCCGGTGATCCCAGCGGGGCCACATACAGACCCGAGTCGGTGGCGCACCATAGGCTGTCTGGACCGACTAGCAACGCGTTGATCGATCGTACTTCAAGACTGGTGCCATTCTCCTTCCGGCCCCGATGGACAAGGCCTGTTGCAGTGCCGATGAGCACGCTGCCGTCCGCCATTCGCTGAAGGGCATGCACGCGCTGCGTGCCGAGGTCGTTGGTGGTCCAGAACGGTTCGAAGCGGCCCTGTTGCAGGCGGTATACGCCGTGCATGGCCGTGCCCACCAGCAGATGACCGTTCATATCCTCGGACAGGCAGGTGATGAAGTTGCTCGGCAGGCCGTCCTGCGTATCGAAGGTGGTGATCGCATGTCCATCATACCGGGCGACACCGCCACCTTGTGTGCCGAGCCAGAGCAGGCCGTCCGGTGTGCGATGGATCGCGCTTACGATGCGCGAACCCAGGCCGTCGCGTTCGGTGAAGTAGAGGAAGGCCTCACTGGTGAACTTGCTGATCCCGCCGAAGCCCGTACCAGCCCAGATGCCACCGCTCCGGTCGCGGTGCAGGCAACGCACCAGGTCGTGGCCCAGGCCGTTCGCTTCACGAATGGTGCGCAACCGTGGTACTCCGTTCAATTGGTCGATGTGGACAAGGCCGCCTGGCGTGCCGAGCCAGATGTCATGCGGCCCGCCCCGTACGATGCTGAGGACCACCGGATGTGACAAGGCCAACGGCGCCTGTCCCGCCACGCGCTGCGAGAGCGGCAAAGGCTTCAACCCGGGATCAAGCTCGAGGTAACCGTTGTTCGTTCCAAGCACTACGCCCGAACTGTCCGCATGGAGGGAGAGGATCCTTCGTCCGTCGAGTGGCACGTTCACTTTCGACCATTGTCCGTCGGTCCAGCGGAACAAGCCGCTGTCGGTCCCAGCCAGCAAGGTTCCGCCGTGTGCCACGAGCCCGTTGATGCGCCGTGAAGGAAGTCCGGTATTGCGGTCGGCGGCAACGGCCGCCGTGGTATCCACCTGCCAGATCCCGCCGCCCCGGCTTGCCAGCCAGATGGTATGGCCCGGTCCGGGTAGCAGTGCGCGGACGGGTTGTTGGGGAAGGGTGGGCTGACAGTCAAGTGGTGTGAACCGCCCCTTGCTCCAACGCGCCAGGCTCCCATCGCGGAAACCCGTCCACAGGACGACCTCTTCGGCGGAGGTGATCGCGGGGAGCAATGCGGTGGCCTCGGCGGCCGGGGCACCCTGCCGTTCATCGAAGGACTCGAAATGTGAGCCCTGGCCCCGCGCCAGTCCGTGATCCGTGGCCACCCACAGGAAGCCTTCGTGGTCCTCACAGATCGCGTTGACCGCCGCGCTGGGCAGCCCCTGTTCCAATGAGAAGGTACGCAGATCGTATTGTTGCGCGCCTGCCCGGCCGCTGGCGATCAGCATGGCCAACAGGGACGCAGCAACGGCGGGGCGCATGGTTGGAAAGATAGCGCCGCCGCGCCAAGACCATGCCGATCAGCACTTGGAAAAGGGGCGGTACAGCCGTATCTTCAAAGCCTCACGAACCAAATCCCCGCCCGAACATGAACATCACCTTCAACGAGTTGCGGAAGATCAAGGACAACCTCCCCGATGGCAGCATCCATCGCATCGCCCGGGAGTTGGACCTGAACGTGGAGACGGTGTGGAATTATTTCGGTGGCTACGGCCACAGCAATGGCAGGCCCATGGGCGTGCACTTGGAGAACGGACCCGATGGAGGTATCGTGGCCTTGGACGATACGCGGATCCTTGACCGGGCACAACAGATCCTGGCCGAGCAACACGCGCACGCCTAGCCGACAAGCATCCGTTGGTTCCCTACGCTGCGCGGCGGCAGCGGAAGTGAGCGGTCCAAGAGCTTGGGCCGCTTTCTTTTTGGCGTGTCCCGGTCAACGTTCATTGTCAGAAGCAGCATTCGGATCCCTTGCCACGTCTCCATGACATGCGGCCAAGGCAACTCTTTCGGATCCCTCCGTCACTTGGTGGCGGTGCGGTATCTGCACCGTGTGCATATCTTTAATGGTACTCTTCAATTTCACCTTTGAACCACGATGAAACATACGCGCCTCGCCTTGATCGCAGCCATTGCCACCGCGGCTGTTTGGAGTTGCCGGAAGGATGAAACGTCGGAAGCTTCGACCACGGTCACACCGGTCGGAACGCATTCATTCGCCTCGTACTTCGCGAGCAACATCGCCGATGCCACACAGACTTTTTCGCTGAGTGCTGCTGCCGGTGGTGAGCGGATCGGCGCGAAAGGGACACGTTTGATCTTCGAGCCGGGGGCGTTCGTCCATGCCGATGGCACGCCTGTTACCGGCAGCGTGACCGTTTCATTGGTCGAGGTCCTCACTGTTGGCGACATGATCAGGTTGAACAAGCAGACCGTGGGTGATGACAACGGGACTTTGCGCCTTCTGGTCAGCGGTGGTGCGATCAATGTGTATGCAGAGCAAGGCGGGAATGAGGTGCAGGTCACACCAGGTGGCCTCATCGCCCGGATACCCACTGATGTCGCCGACCCGGCCATGACCTTGTTCAGTGGTCGTGAAGACGCACAAGGAAACATGATCTGGGATCCGATCGATTCAGCGATCATCGATACGGACCCGACTTATTACGATAGCACGGAGTACACCTTCCCTTACTACTTCTATTATCTGCTGAATCCGCCTGGTTTCAATTGGATCAACTGCGATTATGTCTGGAACGCTTCGAGCATGACGACCATCACCGCAACACCGCCTTCGGGTAGTTCGACGGACAGCACGCTGGTCTGGATCGCCTTCCCAACGATCAATAGTGTGACGAGCATGTACCTCAATGGGTCGGGAGGCTGGAACTCATTCCAGATACCCGTTGGAATATCTGCCACGGTCATTGGCCTTCGTGAAGGTGAGAACGGCTACTTGTCCACCTTCCAGGACATCACGGTGACCAACAGCATGGTCGTTCCGTTGGTGTTCACTCCGACCACCTTGGACGATTTCGAACAGGCGCTGGACGGGCTGTAGTGGATCTTGCCCGCGGTGATCTTCGGCTGCGACCGATCCGGATCCCAGCGACCAACAGCGAAGGCAGCATGGGTTCCAGCTGATGCGGACAAAGGTTGTTACCTGGCTTTGCTTGGTCGTTCTGTTGCTGAGCGCAGCCTGCTTCTTGGGCTTCCGGTTCTTCACGACCGTCGATGGCCCGATGCATGTGCTCGCGGCCTATTTGTCCGAGCCCGCGAACGCACAACTTCATCACGCGAGAGGCTTCAGCTACTTCCCAACTGAAGGGAGCCTTCTCGGACAGTGGATCATTCGTGGTCTCCTCCTCGTCGCCGGACCGGTCAGGGCTCATGATCTGGTAGCCGTGATCGTGGTGGGTGTTTGGGTCATTTCACTTTATGCATTTCTCCGTGCGTACGGCGTTCGACCGGGGGCTTCATTTCTCTGGGTCGCGCCCCTCACCTTCAGCAACCTGTTGATCATGGGCCTGTTCCACTTCATGCTCGCGGTCGCCATTGCATTCCTAGCTGTAGCTTGGTGGAAGTGGAATGGATGTTCCATCTGGGCGCGTTGGGGTGGTCTGCTACTCGGTCTTTGCCTCGCTGCACTCACGCATCGATCAGGCCTTCTGCTCGCGGCTACCCTCTTCCTTCCTTCCTTCCTCCAAGAGCGATATGCAAGAGGCGCTTTGCGAGCAACATCACGTTCGCTCGGCTTGGTGGCAGGGCTGGTCTGCCTGCTGGTGATCGCCGGTACGCTGTTGGCTAGATCCATCGGACTTTCAGACCCGGCATCCGAGTTCCGGACCATCTCTGAAGGCTTCTACCTGCGCCCTTTATTCCTGTTCGACAGGGAAGAAGAGCGGCCTTGGATCAGCTTGATCGGTGTCGGACTACTAGTCGCCATCGTCGCCGGTGTGTTCGGTCGTTGGCGGCTTGGGCGAAGGATACTCTGGCATGATGCGACCATCATCCTGGCTTTGCTCTTTTTCGGGGTCGCTTACGTGGGTAATAGTTGGAAGGGAAGGCAGTTCCTGATCGCTGACCGCGCCCAATGGATGGCACTTACACTGCTTGTTCTTTGGTTGACCGCGCTGGCGGCTGAGATCCCAGCTCGTGTACGAGCGGTGATCGCTGGGACGGCGATCCTTGCGCTTCCATTGCATGCGATCCGCGTCCACAAGGCTGAAGCCTACCTCGCACCCTTGCGTGTGGAACATGAGGCACTCTTGGAAGGGGGTGCGGCTCTTGAGCCAGGAGGACTTGTGCTCTGTGTCCTGACGGGTGGGGACCGGATGCTGCAGCACCACACGGCCTATTTAGCCATGCGCTACACCGGCGTCCTCATTTCCCCCAGGGACCAGTTGCCCATCCTTGAGCCGGGATCATGGAAGATCCAGCGTAGGTTCCGGCGTCTATTCCGTGATCCGCATTGGGTCATGCGCCATTGGCGCGAAAGGCTTCCTACGGAGGTGGATCAGCTACTCTTCGTCGGTCGTAACGTGGAAAGGACGATCGCCAGCCATCCATGGCCCACCTTGTTGGGCGGGCACTTCGAGGCGATGTTCACGAATGAACGTGCAGTTGTCTTTGCTCGCCAGCTACACGGCGATGGACGGAAATAGAATGGTCACCACCTACCGCTCCACCACCCTGAATTCAACGCGCCGGTTCAGCGCGCGGTTCTCATCGCTGGTGTTCGGCTTCAAGGGCTTGGTCTCGCCATAACCCTTCCAGGTCAGGCGCTCCTTGTCGATCTTCTTCTTCACGAGGTAGTCCACCACGGCCTTGGCGCGATCATCGCTCAGGGTCATGTTGTAGGCATCGCTGCCCTGGTCATCGGTGTGGCCTTCGATCTCCGCACGCAGGAACGGATAGTCCGTCATCACGTCCACCAGCTTGTCCAACTCCTTCTCGTAGCCCGGCAGCAAGGTCGCCTTGTCGAATTCGAACTGGACATTATCCAGTCGCACGCGTGTGCCCACGGCCGGCTCCACCTCATGGATGTCCACAGTGGCACTGCTGGTGTGGTCGGGGACGATCTTCTTGGGCGGTGGGGGCACGCTCTCCTTCGGCTTCGGCGTGAGCGCCGTTCCGGGTGGCGCCAGTCGCACATTCACATCATCGATGTAGTAGTAGGCGCCACGCTCCCCATCGGGCTGGCGCTCGTGGGTGGTCGCCTCATCGCCATAGAAGTTGCCGAGGATGAGGTAACGTTCGTTCCCGATGGCATCGAACACGCCGCTCACCTTGTGCCATCCACCCTTGATCAGCTTCTCCTCGTTAACCTGTGGCGTGATGTACAAGGGCAGACAGTCGCGTGTGGAAACGGGTGTGTCCAGCAGGGCGATGCCGATGTTGTTGCTGGCCTCATTGCTCCGCACCGCGCGCAGGACCCAGCATTCGGCGATGTAACGCTTGCCGGCTTCGAGCGGTTCCGGTAGTTCCGTCTGGAGGTACTCGTGCCAGTAGGTGGGCGTGTTGCCCTTGCCGTAGGTCTTGATGCCCGTCATGCCTTGCCCGCTGTGTACACTCTGCTTCCCGCTGCTGTGCTTGCCCGGATGAGCCCAGCATTCGCTGTCGTTCTTCGTGCTGAACTGATCCGGGGTGGTCTGCGTCGGGCTGTGCCAGCCGGTCATGTTCGCGTTGAACTTGGCCGGGTCCTGGGTCCAGCTGCAATAGGTGCGCACACTCTCCTCGAAGCCGGGGTTGGGCACCAGGTTCGGCATGGTGTCGTTGAGGACGGTCCGTTGCAGGAGGTTCTGTGCCGAAGCCGTATGGAAGAGCGCGACCGGAATGAGGAGTGGAAGGAACTGGCGCATCATGGGAACAAAGCTACCGGCACACTGCAAGGAACAGGCCGATCGCAAGGGGTATCTGTGAACAGGGAAGGATGAATGACATGTGCTCATCCCGCTGCGGCGGGACAAGTTGTGGTCATATGCCCATACCGCTGAGGCGGGACAAGTTCTGCGCCTTTGGGCACGAGCGCGATCAGGTACGGATGATACTTTGGCGGACCGGGCAACGCCGACATTCCCGTCAACGTCCTTAGCCGCCATGCGCAAGCTGATCGCGATCGTGAAGGAGAGCCTGGTGGCCGGTGAGGATACCGACTACACCAGCATCGGTGTGCGGCGTGCGATCGTGCTGCTCAGCATTCCCATGGTGCTCGAGATGGCCATGGAATCGGTGTTCGCGCTCGTGGACATCTTCTTC
>JAGQVR010000127.1 GCA_020437875.1 Flavobacteriales bacterium | reverse complement strand
CGTGGTTCTTCAGCATGCAGCGCAGCACATCGCGCAGCAGACGCAGGTCGCTCTTGTCCGCCACGCCCAGGTACTGCTCCAGGATGCCGGGGTAGTCGGGCTTCAGCAGGAAGGCATGGCGCAGGTAGCGGCGGCGCTGCCTGTCGGTCCGGGCCCGGGGGATCCTGTCGCGGTAGTGCTTGAACCAGGCGTCCACACAGTCGGGGTCGGCCTGGTAGAAGCCCACGGCCACGCTGTCGATCTCCGGGCAGTTGCACTGGCCCTCAGCGCTGCCGCCCAGGAGCAGGGCCGCCAACAGCAGCAGGACGGACAGGGCCTGGCGCATGGCGGGTGAAAATAGGAGAGGGCGGGCTGTGGAGTCCTACGTTCCTTGTACGGGACCTGCGGGTCGCACAAGGTGCAAGGGAGGAACGTCACCCCAGGCGGAGAAGTGCAGGTAAGGGGCCAGGGTGGGACGGAGATGGATTTCGTCCGCCGCGACACTGATGGGGAGGAGGCGTGGATTCCTGGAGCAGGCCCTTATGAGCGCCGTTCCTGGGGGTGTGTGACTATCACTCGGCAGGGCTTCGAACAGTGTGGATCCACGGAATTCCGTGATGGGGAATGCACGGTATCCTGTCATGTGGAGGATCCTGGTCGGTGGCACTTTTGACCTAGCAATAACCTCGGACCATGAAATACTTCTGCGCTTCCTTCCTCGTGTTGGCCTCCATACTGATGCAAGGCCAGGTCTATTACCCATCGGCCATAATGGGTGTGCAGGGCCATCGCGAATACGCGACCTGGGGAGGCTCCGCCTCTGCAGCGGACGGCGTTCTGAGGGCCGACGGGAAACTTCTGCTGGCCGGAACAGGCTATTGGTCGAACTGCAATTGCTACCGCATCACCATGGCCGTGGTGGACACAGCCTGTGGGGCGCTCGACCCCACATTCGGGAACGGAGGCACGGCCGCAATCCAATTCGAGGGAAGGTCCACGTTACATGACATGGATGTGTTGAGCAATGGCAAGGTCGTGGCCTGCGGTGTGACAGCGCCGGGAAACGGGTTCAGCGGCCACAAGCCCGCGGTCTATCGCTTGAACGCCGACGGAAGTCCGGATACCACGTTCAACAGCAGCGGCTACCGCAAGGAATCCTTCGATCCGATCAGTGCTGGTGCGTTCTGGCGCGTGTTCCCACATGCCGATGGCCGCATCACCTGTGTTGGCGCATCGGTCGGCAACATCAATGGGGGAACGAGCGGCCTCGGGGCCATGCGCTTCAACGCTGACGGTAGCATGGACAATACCTTCTCCGGCGATGGGGTCACACGTCTCGACCTGGCAGGCACTGGTTACACACACGACTTCGATCTAGGCACTGGGGTCATGTTGCCGAACGGAGACCTGCTGGTCATCGGTCTGCTCACTGCTGGCGGCACACAAACGGTCGGCATGGTGAAGATCGATAGCACCGGCACCATTGACATGAACTTCGGCACGAATGGATTGAACGCGAGTGCCGCTCTGGCCGTTTCGGATGTGGGCGCTGGCGGAATGAACGCGGTCCTGACACCGGCCGGCAAGGTGCTGGTGAGCGGCACGAGCGACTTCAGCAACGGGGAGTTCTTCGTGGCGCAGTTCGACACCTCAGGCGCGTTGGATCCCAGCTACGGCACTGGTGGGGTCAGCATGGTCGCCATAGCCTCAAATGCCTTGGGGCGCCGCATTGAACTGCTTTCCGATGGCAGCACCCTGCAATACGGATCCGCCAACTGGAACAACGGCCATGCCAGGATCGTCAAGCGCCTGCCGGACGGCAGCCTGGACGCGACCTTCGGAAATGGAGGCATCGCCGCCCCGGCATCGCCGACCTACAAGAAGCTCTTCGGTGGCATCAGCCTGACCGATGGCCGTATCATGGCATGGGGTGAGGGAAGTGATATCAGCCTGTTCAAGTTCGTTACCGACCCTCAGGCCGACCGCTTCGCCGACCTGGGCCCGGATGTGATCGGTTGCCAGGGCGATAGTGTACTGCTGGATGCAGGCAGCGGCTACGCCACCTATGCATGGAGCACCGGCGACAGTTCGCAGGCCATCCATGCGAGCAGCAACAGTGACTTCATCGTGACACTTACCGACCAGGACGAATGCATGGACATGGATACAGTGGCAGTGACCATGGTGGCCCCTCCAGCAACGCCCACCATAACGGTGAACGGACTCGACCTCTCCACTACCGCCACGGGGCAATTGCAGTGGTACTTCAACGGGACATCGATCGCCGGCGCCACGCAAGCCACCCACACGGCATCGGCCAATGGGGATTATACGGTGACCGTGACCGACAGCGTGGGCTGCGCAAGTGCTTCCGCAACGGTGACCATCACCGGTGTGGGTGTCCAGGAACTGGGTCGGCGGATGATCTCCGTGCATCCGAATCCAACGAGCGGACCGGTCACGGTGCAAGGGGTCGATCCGGCTTCCGTGGCGTCCATCACCCTGATGGACATGACCGGCAAGGTCACCTTCCTGGAAATGGGACGGAACGGAATGCTCGACGTTTCCTCCATGGCCTCCGGGGTGTACTTCCTGCAGTTGATCGACCGTCAAGCACGGCGTGCCACTGCCCGTTTGGTAGTGCGTTGATACAGATATCTCCCACTGACCATGTCACGCTCACTGACCATCCTGTTCGCCCTGTTCAGCACCGTGGCCTCGGCGCAGAACGTTGGCATCAACGCCACTGGTGCGGCACCTGATGGCAGTGCCATGCTGGACATCAGCAGCACGACCGGCGGACTGCTGACGCCGCGTATGAGCACCGCCCAGCGCAATGGCATCGCCACGCCTGCCACCGGGTTGCTGGTCTATGACCTGAACACGCTCAGCTTCTGGCAATATGATGGCACGCAATGGGTGGAGCTTTTGAGCGGCGCTGACAGCGACTGGGTACAGCCGAGCGGCGGCCTCATCTACAACGACCAAGGGCGCGTGGCCATCGGGCGGAGCACCGCGTACGCCACCCTCCATCTGTCGGACACCTCGAACTTCCTGATCGGTGACAGTGTATCAGGAAGTGGCTTCAAGTTGCTGTACTATGGGGTCAAGGGTGCGTTCCGGGTGGGTTATCTGACCAACCCGTTCGGCGGCTACAACTACCACCGGTTCTGGGACTATGACAGCACGGGCTACTACTCCTTCGCCAGCGGACAGAACTCACGGGCCAAGGGCTTCGGCTCCTTCGCGCATGGGTCCTTCGGATGGGCGGACGGTTCCTCCTCCGTGGCCTTCTTTGGGAATGCAGGAGGCAACAACAGCTACACCTTCGGGGGCAACTCAAGGGGGCGTGGCAGCTTCACCGTGGAAGGGACGGCGGACGATGAGGGAGGCATCGCCATGTACGGATACACCGCTGGGCGCTACGGCGTGGCGATCGGCGGAGGCACCACCGGGCTCGGAGCGTCCTCTTCCCGGGAGGACTACGCGGTGGCCATAGGTTGGAACGCCGATGCCCGCGGACAGGCATCCATCGCCCTGGGGCCAAGTGACGCCTTCGGCTACAATGCTTTCTCCACTGGATGGGTGACGGAAGCGCGGGGCAACTACTCGTCCACCTTCGGTTACCGGACGAATTCCTACGCTTCCACCTCCATGGCCCTGGGCCGGTACAACGTGATCCAAGGCGACAGCGCGATCTGGGTGAGCACCGACCCGGTGCTGCAGATAGGCGATGGCACAAGCAACACCAACCGCAGCAACTCCTTCACGGTGCTGAAGAACGGGCAGACCGCGATCGGCTACGACTATCCCACGGCAATGCTGCAGGTGAGTTCGGCACTGGGCAGTCTTGGAACCACGGTGAACACCGCGAACGCCACTCTTCTGTTGGGAACGACCACGGCGGGAATGGCCTTCGACCCGAACCAGATCGAAAGCATCGGGAGCGCGCTGCACCTGAACTACGGGTCTGCGCAGGACGTCATCTCGAACATTGGCGGAGGCAATTTCGGGGTGGGAACGCAGACACCGGACAGGCATGTGGAAGTGGAAGGGGCGGACGATCAGTATCTACGGATCACCAGTACCGGGGGTACGCGCATCGCCGGCCTGGAGATCAAGCGGTCGGGGAACGGATACAGCGATTGGCGCATCTGGAACCAGGGTGGGTTGCTGTACATAGGTCAGAGCAATGATGACCTCGCCACCGTTGTTGACGTGGTCCGTGTTGGTGGAAGCAGTCTATGTCCCGCCTCGGACAATACCGTCACGCTGGGGCTCAACGCGCTCCGTTGGACGGCCGTCTACGCCACAAACGGCACCATCCAGACCAGCGACCGCCGCTTGAAGATGAACATCGAGCCCCTTGGCTATGGCCTGGAAGAGGTCCTCATGATGAGCCCAGTGAGTTACCAGTGGAAGGATGGTCAAGGGGAGAGCAAGGTGGGCCTGATCGCTCAGGAGGTGCGGGAACTGGTTCCCGAAGTGGTGAGCGTAGGCGGCGATCCGGACCAAGTGCTGGGCATGAACTACGCGGAATTGGTCCCTGTACTGATCAACGCGATCAAGGAATTGCACACGCAGATCTCGGAACAATCGGAGCGGATCGATGAGCTGGAAGCAGCGCAGTACACCGGCGCGCGTTGAGCGCTGTTCCAGTAATTTGGACAGCCTGGACATGCGCTTCACCCTGGTCCTTCTCCTTCAGCTGGTACTTGGCATCGGGTATGCTCAAACACCCGAGCTGGACAGCCTACGGCTGGAAATGGTGCAGGCCAAGGACGACACCTCGCGCATCAACAAAGGGCTTGAGCTGGTGCTCGAACTCCGCCGGGCCGGGGATACCACTTACCTGGGCATCATCGGTGAATTGGTCCACCTGAGCCGCGAGGCGGAACGCTACGACCTGCTTTCCAGGTGCCTATTGGAACAGGGAGAGTTCCATCACTTGCGAGGGGACCTTGACAGCGCGTCGGCCTGTTTCGACCGATCGGAAGCGCTCTGCATCACGCACGGCCTCCAGGAGCAACTGGGGTACAGCTTGTTCTTTCAGGCAGGGATAGAACGCTACCAAGGCCACCATCAGGCCGCGCTCGACAAGTACCAGGAAGGTTTCCTTGTGTTCCAGAGGCTGGACATGAAACCGCAGATGGCCACCATGATCTTCAGCCAGGGAGCCATGCTGGACCACCTCGGGAGGTTCGAAGAGTCCATCAACAAGTTCTACGAGGCCCTGGAGTTGTTCGAAGCGCTGGGGGACGACTACGGCATCGCCAATTGCCGGAACAGCCTGGGCATCATGACCGAGCACACCAGGAACCATCCGAAGGCCATGGAGCATTACCGCATCGGATACAGCTACGCGGAACGTGCGGGTGTCCCCACCCAGCAGGGGCTTATCCTCGACAACATCGGAAGCCTCCACCGCCTGAACGGTGACCTCGATTCAGCGATGCATTACGGTGAGCGGGCGCTGGTGTTGCGTCGTTCCATCGGCGATACGTACGGTGTCGGAAGAAGCCTGCTCAACACCGCATGGGACCACCGGGCGAACAAGGACCTGGCCTCCGCCGAGCGAGACCTTTACGAGGCGATCGACATCTTCACAGAGATCCGTGACGACCACAGCTTGTGCAACGCCCTCAATCGGATGGCCACGGTGAAGCAGGAGCAAGGGGACGACCAAGCGGCGATCGACCTGGCAAAGGAAGCCCTCGAAGTGGCTGAGAGAAGCGGCTCGAAGACCGAGGAACAGCACATCCAGCGCAACCTCTCCCACATCCATGAGAACGCAGGCCAGTACCAAGCGGCCCTGGAGCACTACAAGATCTATCACGGGATCAAGGACTCCATACTGAACGAAAGTTCCTTGGCCAACCTGAACGAGTTGGAGACCAGGTACGAGACCGCCAAGAAGGACCAACAACTCGCCGAACAGGACCTGAAGATCGCTCAGGGGGAGCTGGAGGTGCGAAAAAGGGGGCTGTGGATCGGGTTGGTCGCCGGTCTTGGGCTGATCACTGCGCTGGTGTTGATCGGTCAGATGCGTTCCATCAAGCAGAAGCGGAAACTGGAACAGGCCCGCCTAGAGCAGTTGGAGGCCGAGAAGAAGATCGGCTACGCCGCCGCGATGATCAATGGCCAGGAGGCCGAACGCAGCCGCATTGCCAAGGACCTCCACGACGGTCTGGGTGCCTTGCTCGCCACGGCCAAGATGCACCTGGTCCAGGTCCAGCAGAGCGTGGAGGCCCTGGAGGGGATGAAGCTCCATGAGAAGACCGGCGAATTGTTGGACAACGCCTACTCCGAGGTGCGGCGGATAGCACACGACATGATGCCCGGGTCGCTGGAGAAGTTCGGTCTGGTGAAGGCCCTGAGGTCCTTGTGTGGTAGTTTGACCAAGGACGGCCTGGCAGCGACGCTGGAAGTGAGCGGTATGGATGAACGCCTGCCGGAACAGGTGGAAGTGACCCTGTACCGCATAGCCCAGGAGGCCGCCAACAACATGTTGAAATATGCGGAGGCTTCCCAATTCAACATGGCTTTGAAAAAGACCGCAGCACACGTGGACATGGTGATCACCGACAACGGGAAAGGCTTCGACCCGGATGCACCGGACGGGCCTGGGCTCGGCCTTACCAACATCCGTTCGCGGGCCGGTTTCATCGGTGGCCGAGCAAGCATTGCATCCGCACCCGGCAGGGGGACCACCATCACGATCCACATTCCTTTGCACCATGGCTGACGCGATCAAGGTGCTCCTCGTGGACGACCATATTGTGCTGGCAGAAGGGGTGCAAAGCCTCCTCTCATCAGTGGAGGGTATCGAGGTGATCGCCATGGCACACGACGGTGCTCACGCGCTCACCAGCATCGACGAGCTGAGGCCCGATGTGGTATTGTTGGACATCAACCTGCCCGACATGGACGGCATGGAAGTGATGGAGGCGATCGCCGAGCGTGGGTACTCCTGTGCCGTGCTCGCTCTGAGCATGCACGAAGAGGAGGCGTTCATCACAGGCATGATGGAGCGTGGCGCGAAAGGCTACCTGCTGAAGAACGTGAGCCTGGAGGACCTCTGCGACGCGATCAGAACGGTCCACGATGGTGGTACCTTCTATAGTAAGCAGGTCACGCAGACCTTGATGGATTCGATCATCACCCGGCACAGGGTTCCTGGGAAGAGCGATGCACCGGAGTTGTCGATCTCGGATCGCGAGAAGGAAGTGCTGCAGCTCATCATGCAGGAGCACACCACCCAGGAGATCGCCGAACGATTGCACATCAGCACGAACACGGTGGAGTCACACCGCAGGCATCTGCTCGAGAAGCTGGGTGCGCGGAACTCGGCAGGGCTGGTCCGGATAGCGATGGAACGCGGCCTCGTAGGGTAGCGTGCTCCTCCTTTCCTTCGTTCTGGTACGGGGTAGCTGGCCTTTCAGCGTTTGCGCCACACGACGGTCCGGTGTCAGCGTATCCCACGAAGCGCAGCGTGAGAGCACTGTTCCCAAGGTGTTCTGCTGTGAGCAAGTATGCGTCATCGACCAGGAAGGGGATGCGAGCGTCCTGAGCGAGGAAGGGGTACAGGCGCTTCCTGTGATGCAGTACTGGGACAGCTACCGCACCACCACGCGTGAACGAGTCGTTCCTCCGTGCAGCACATACGTGCCTGGCGCGAGCTGGCCGAGGTCCAGCTGGCCGGACCCGGGCTGCATGAGCGCCTCCAACACCACCCGGCCGTGCAGGTCCGTGATCCGGATGTGCTGAAGCTCGGTGATGCCCTCTACCCGGACCGTTCCCGTGGTCGGGTTCGGGTAGATCGAGACCTGTTCGTCCGGGTACCGATCGGCGATGCCGGTGATGCTGGTACATCCTTCCGAGAGTACGTCGAAGGCATCCTGCTCCTGCGCCGTGAGGCCGCCGAAAAGTAGGTTGGTGGCCTCGTAGGGGTCGTCCTGCAGGTCATGGAACCGTTCGTTGCCGTTACCGAGCGTGATCAGTTTGTAGCGTGCGTCCCGCGAGGCGGACCCCACGCCCTGCAGGCTCTGGGCGTCCACCCGGAGGCAGTCGCGGTGGCTGAGCCCGCCCTGGGTGAGCAGGGGCACCAGGCTCTTGCTGCTGGCGTAC